>CAUYYU010000018.1:0-16178 GCA_963577415.1 Chloroflexota bacterium | reverse complement strand
CTGGCCCACGCTTTCCGCCGCCCGCGCCAGGTCGTCCCCCGCCGCCCTTCTTTGCCCGGCGCCCAACGATTGCGCCGCCCGGCTGAACTCCGCTCCCAGAATCGGATCGTCCGCCGTGATCTCCGCCGCCCGCTCCAGGTCTCGCTGCAATTTCTCAATCTCCCCCGCGTTCATCTCCGGCATCGCCTCCGCCAGCCGGCCGAGTTCCGCCGCCGCCGCCGCCAGATTCCCATCTTCTAGCTCACGACCAAAGCCCCGGCTGACGCTCGACGTCCGCAATTCTTGACCCAGAGCCTCCAGTGCCGCTCGTTGCGCCAGTGCCTCTGGGTTCGAGCTGATCTCCAGCTGCTCCAGCGCGCGCTTCAGCTCGTCCAATTCGCTTTCCGCCAGGGCCGCATCTGAGTGCCCCCCGGCCGTTCCCGACCGGGTATCCGCGTCTATCGTGCCCGAGATCTCGCTCCGCGTCCCGACGGATGACTCCAGCGCTTCCCTCAACCCCACCCCGATCGGCGTCACCGCCAGCAGCGCCACCGCGATCCCCAGCAGCGCCACCGCCCCCAGGTCCTTCCACGGCATCGCCACCCGGTACGCCGACCCCACCTCCACCGACCAGGCATGCCGCCCGGCGTCCGCGATCTGCTCCGCCGCCACCGCGCCCTCGGCCCCCGTTTCCACAAGATGAATAGCGGTCGATACCCGTTCCTTCAAGTCGAGTCCCCGATCCAGCTGAATCGCCGCCGCCATCGACCCCGGCATGCGCCTTGCCCGGGAGATCACCAGCGCCAGCCCCGCCCCCACCCCCAACACCACCACTACCGCCGCCGCCGTCCCCAATCGCGGTCCCAATACCTGTCCGACAAAGATTCCCAGCAGCGCCAACCCGATCGCCCGCGGCCCCACCCGCAGCGTGTCTTTCAGCCACATGCGCCGCGATACCGCGCGGACGAGCCTGAAGAGGTTGACCTCGGTCAGAGTCTGCGTCAATTGACCCGTTATCGTGGGTGTCTGCCTCGCGCTGCCGGAGAAATAAGCCGTCGTCTACCCGCGGCCTGATCCTTCTGCACGCGGGAGGTACCTGCCGGCCACTGCCTGATTTTCGAAACTAGGTTAGCACCCGCCAAATGCCCCCGGACCTACCCGGCCACCTGCTTTCGCCTCCGCGATCCCTTGCGCTTCCACTCCTCCGCCCGCTCCAGCAGCTCCGTGGCCGTCTGTGCCGCCCCTTTCCCCTTGCCAGCCATCGCCGCCAGCTCTTCCAGGCGCCGCGCCGCGTTCAGCTGCACCACGCTCGTTACCGCCCGCTCATCCATGGCCGCCTTCTCGATGTAGAAATGTGTGTCCGCGAATGCCGCCACCTGCGGTAAATGGGTTATGCAGAGCACCTGATGACCCCGCGCCAGCTCCCCCAGCTTCTCGCCGATCACTCCCGCGCTACGCGCCCCGATCCCTTGATCGACCTCGTCGAATATCAGCGTTGGAGTCGAGTCTACCTCGCTCAGCGCCGCCTTCAGCGCCAGCATAATTCGCGACATCTCCCCGCCCGATGCCACCTGAACCAGCGACTTCAGCTGTTCCCCCGGATTCGTCGTCACCACAAACGCCACCTGATCGATTCCCGCCTCCTCAATTCTCAGCCGCTCCGCGTGCCCCTCCACGGCAATCCCGTCCTCATTGGCCCTCGTCGTGAATTCAACCTCAAACCGCGCCTCATCCATGCCCAGCTCGTGCAAGTTGGTCACCACCGCTTTCGCCAGGCCGTCCGCCGTCGCCCGCCGTTTTGCCGATAGCTCCCCGGCGCGCTGGCCCAGTAATCCCTTGATATCTTCCAAATCTGCTTCCAGATCACCCGCTCGCTCGTCCGCGTTTTCCAGCGCCGACAGCCGCTCCTTCGCCTCCCGTCCAAACTCGACCACCGCCTCGATTGACTCTCCATATTTGCGCTTCAGGCTCTCCAGCAGATCCAGACGCAATTCGATCTCTTCCAGACGGCCTGGATCATCCGCCACCGACTCCGCGTACGCACTCATCTCGGAGGCCAACTCGCCCAGCATCTCCGTAGCCGCCCCCAGCCGTTCCAGCGCCGGTTTCACCGTCTCGTCCAGATCGGCTACCTCCTGCAACCGCTCAAGCGCTTCCCCGGCCAGGTCCGCCGCTCCCGTGCTCGCACCCTCCTCATCCGAAAGCGCCCGCGCCGTCGCCCCCGCCAGCTCCACCAGCCTCCGGCTGTTCATCAAAATGGTCCGCTCCGCTCGAATGCTCTCCTCCTCGCCACTCTGCAGATCGGCGGACTCGATCTCTTCCACCTGGAATCGCAGCAGGTCGATTTCCCTGGCCCGGTTCCGGGAGTGCTCGCGCAACTCCGCGATCTCGCGCTCCAGCGATCGAAATTCACGCACCTTCCCCCGTAATTCCGCCGCCCGCTCCAGCAGCCCGCCGTAGGCATCCACGAAATGCAGTTGTCGCACCGGCTGCGACAGGGACTGCTGCTCGCTCTGGCCCTGTATGTCGATCAGCCCCGGCGTGATCTTCTGCAGCGTTCGCAGCGGCACCGCTCGGCCGTTCAGACGCACCACGGAACGCGTCGGCGTGACCTCCCGTGACACGATCAGCGTCTCGTCCTCCAGTTCGATTCCCGCCGCCGCCAGCGCTTCCGCAATCCCGGGCTCGATCTCCAGCGTGAAAATCCCTTCGATATACGCCGACTTCGACCCGCTTCTGATGCTTCCCGTCGCCGCCCGCTCCCCCACCAGCAGGCCGATCGCGTCCACGATGATCGACTTCCCCGCCCCCGTCTCCCCCGTAAGCGTGTTGAGGTGCGGACCGAATTCCAGCGTCAGATCACCTATCAGCGCGAAGTCTTTGATGCGAACACTGCTCAGCACCGCCTACTCCGAATCGCGTTTTGGCCGCAGAATCTCCGTCGGAATCGACCACCGCATCTTGCTGGCGAGCACCGGGAAGAAGTAATTCCGCTCTCGGAACCGCAGAAAGCGGGCCGGCAGCGCCGACGCTGTACAAGAAATCTGATCGCCGTCCAGCATCTCCAGATGCGTCTGCCCGTCCACCGTCAGCCCCACCTCATGCCTCGTGGACACCGTCAGGTCAATCGTCGAACTGCTATTCGCCACCAACGCGTTCGAGGCCGTCAGGAACGGCGAAATCGGCACTATCGCCAGCGTCCGCGCCTCCGGATGCATCACCGGCCCGTTCAGCGCCAGCGCATACCCGGTCGAGCCCGTCGGCGTCGCCACCACCATCCCGTCAGATGTGTACGTCACCACGTCCGCCCCGTCTATCGCCACCGTTACGTCTATCACCCGGCTTATCGATCCCCTCGCGACCACCAGGTCGTTCACCGCCAAACCGCTGGCAAGCTCCTTCCCGTCCCGCCGGTGCCACCATTCCAGCAGAATTCTCTCCTCCAGCCAACCTTCCAGCGACGCATACTTCTCCAGCCCCGCCTCGAACTCCGCCGCCTCCACTTCAGTCAGGAAGCCCAGATTCCCAAAATTCACTCCCAGGCACGGGATTCCATACGGAGCCCCAACCCGCACCGTCCGCAGCAGCGTGCCGTCGCCTCCCAGGGAAATCAGCAGATCCGTGCCCTCAAAATCCTTATTCCCCTCCTCCAACTCCCATGAGGACAGGCTCCACACCTCGTGCCCTAGCGACTCCAGCTTTTCCGTCGCCCGTGCCACCATCGCGACCGCGCCCCGGTTTTGTGGCTGAAAAAGCAGTCCCGTACGCATATCTCAGGTCTCGCGCTCCGCCCCACTGGCGGCAAAGAAGGTGACGCTCATTCTAGGTAGGCCGGTGGTAACGGTCCAACCGCCCCATCGCCGGCCAACCCGGCGATTCCTTACTCCGTGATCGTGCCCTTCGTCGACGGCACCTGCCCCCCGCGACGCTCATCGATCGCCGTCGCCACGTCCAGCGCCCGCGCCAGGGCCTTAAACGCCGCCTCACATTCGTGGTGGTCGTTCTGCCCCGCCAGGATACGGACGTGGATGTTCGCCCCTGCGTGCCGCGCCAGCGAGTCGATGAAGTGCGGGATCAACTGTGTTTCCAGATCCCCGATCTCCGCGTTCGCGAATTCCCCTTCAAACGACGAGTGACCCCGACCGCTGAGATCAACCGCCACCTGCGCCAGCGCTTCGTCCATGGGTACCGTCGCGTCCGCCATCCGGCTGATTCCCGCCCGATCGCCCAGGGCCTCGCTGATCGCCTCCCCCAGCACTATTCCCACATCCTCCACCGTGTGGTGAGCATCCACCTCCAGATCACCCTCGGCCACGATGTTCAGGTCGAACAGCCCGTGTCGCGCCACCTGCGCCAGCATGTGGTCGAAGAAAGCGATGCCGGTGTTGATGTCGCTTTCCCCGCTACCGTCCAGTTCAATTTCAACCCGCACCGCCGTCTCCAGCGTCTTGCGTGTCGCTTCTGCAGATCTCAAATCCGTGCGTTCCTATCGCAACCGTCCCGGGTCGGATTGTACCGGCCCTCCACCCATTCTCGGCCGGTCCCGCGATTTCGCCACCCGGGCCTGCCCGCCGCCGGGCCGCTATTCGTCCTCCCGCAGCCGAATTTCCGCCGCTCTCCCGTGCCCCTCCAACCCCTCGTACCGCGCCAGCCGCGCCGCCAACGGCGCCAGCTCCACCGCCGCATCTTGCGAAAGCGCGAACACGCTTATCGTCTTCAAGAAATCGCCCACCGTCACCGGCGACGCGAACCGCGCCGTCCCTCCCACCGGCATCACATGACTCGGCCCGGCCACGTAGTCGCCAAGAACCTCGGAGGAGTGCGCTCCCATGAACACGCCTCCCGCATTCCTGACCTTTGCTACCAATGCCTCGGGGTCGGCGGTCAACAGGCACAGGTGTTCAGGCGCGTACTCGTTCGCCAGCTCCATCGCGTCCTCCAGGTTATCCACCACCCCGATCCCGCCGCGGTTTCCCAGCGCCGCCAGCGCCACCTCGCGCCGCGGCAAATCGGCCAGTTGCCTCTCCAATTCCGCCTCCACCGCCGCCGCCAGCACCCCCGAGTCAGTCAGCAGCACCGGGGCCGCCATCGGGTCGTGCTCCGCCTGCGCGATCAAATCCGCCGCCACCTCCACCGCATCCGCCGCGGCGTCGGCTATCAGCAGGGTCTCCGTCGGTCCCGGCAGCGTGCTCACCCCGACCAGGCCAAACGCCCGACGCATCGCCAGGACCACGAATATGTTCCCCGGTCCCGCGATCTTGTCCACTCGCGGTATCGATTCCGTGCCCAGCGCCATCGCCGCCACCGCCTGCGCCCCGCCCACCGCGTACACGCCGTCCGCTCCCGCGATCCGCGCCGCCGCCAGCGTCACGTCCGCCACCTTTCCGTCAGTTCCCCCCGGACTGAACACCAGCAGCTCCCCTACCCCGGCCACCTTCGCCGGAATCGCCGTCATCAGCACCGACGACGGATACGCCGCCCGCCCGCCCGGTGCGTACACCCCCACCCGATCCACCGGCCGGAACATCTGCCCCACCCCCATCTCCTCATCCGACCATTCGTCCGGCACCGTCTGTTTGTGGAACCTTCGGATTCGCCCGGCCGCCTTCCCCAGGTCCGCCAGCAGTTCAGGTTCCGCCCGCTCCATGGCGGCGTCGATCTCCGCCTCCTCGACCCGCCATTGCTCCGAGCAGGTCTCGCCCAGAGCCTCGCTTATGCGGCGCACGCTGGCGTCTCCCCGTTCCCCCACCTCCTCGAAGACCCGCTGCACAAACTCCTCAGCTGAAATCTTCTCTCCGTACACCGCCTGAAACCGCGCCGCCTCCGCCTCCGGGATTTCCACGTTCAATATCGTCCGCCGCTCAAGTACCTGGCGTGACGCCTCCGTTCCCTGCAAAATCCTTGCCATCTTCAATCCCCGTCCGATGGCGCTTTCCGCCGCCGGGGCAGTTTGCGATCCCCGCTGTCCAGCAAGATCGTCACCGGCCCGTCGTTTACCGACTCCACCTCCATGTGCGCTCCGAATTCTCCCGTCTCCACCTCCACTCCGGCCGCCTCCAGGCCTCTTCTCAACTCGCCTAACAACCCCTCCGCTATCTCGGGCTCTGCCGCGGCCGTGAAACTCGGCCGGCGTCCCTTACGCGTGTCCGCCAGCAGCGTGAACTGCGAGACCAACAGAATCGCTCCCCCCGAGTCGATCACCGAGTCGTTCATCCGACCCTCGCGCTCGAATATCTGCAGATTCGCGATCTTTCCCACCAGGTACTCCGCATCCGCCACCTCGTCCCCCTCAGCGACCCCCGCGTACACCAGCAGCCCCTCGGCGATCGACCCAATCGCCCGACCTTCCACCGATACCCTCGCCCGAGTGACCCGCTGCACTACCGCCTTCATGAACGCCACCTACTTCGACGAAGTCTCGACCCCGTTCGACTTCGCCTTCGACTCCGCTTTCTCACCCTTGCCATCACCCGAAGAAGCCTCAATGGGTTTGCTCTCCGATTTCTTACTTTCCCCAGCCTCACCATTGTCCTTCTTGGCTTCCGTCTTTTCCTTCTTGGCCCGGTTGTCGGTTACGTACCAGCCCTCCCCCTTGAAGATAATTCCCGCCGTGAATATACGCCGGCGTAGCCGATCCTCCTCGCACTCCGGGCACTTCACCAGCGCGTCCTCGCTAAAGCTCTGCACCACTTCCAGTTCGTGCTCGCAGTTATCGCACACGTATGCGTACGTGGGCATTGGTCTCCCTTTTCGCGCTGTGACTGTTGTCAAAATCCAAAATCGGCGAAGGCCAGAATCGCTATTATACGCTGGGACTCGCGCCCTCTTATACGCCAATTCCACGGCGTCTCCGTCGTGCGCAACCGCTCGATCCCCGATACAATTGGAGGCCGGTAGGGGCTGGCTGTGACAAGCGGCAGGAGTAAGCACCCACGTGATTATTTTCCAGTGGTCGGCGGTTGCGGTAGACGGGTGTGTCGATCATGTGGTCAGTATCGTGCGGCGCTGGGTGCATTCCGAGCTCATCGAACTCGGTTGGCCCGCCGGTCGCATCTTCCGATCCGCCGGCCAGCGCGGTTCCCTCACCGTCGAGCATCACTTCGACGACATGCCCCTCTTCGAGCGTGCTTGGGAAGATTTGCTCAACAGCGACAAGGCCCCCGAACTCTGGGACGAGCTCCAGCCCTATCTCGTCGACGACAACGTCGACCGCCAGCTCTACTCCGTCACCTACGCCCGGGACCGCTCCCGCTAGGTCAGGTTTCGGCCGCACCCTCCGAACCGCCCCAACCCGGTCCCGCCCGCGGACTCCCCTCAGTCCATTCCCTGCTCCCGACGAAGTTCCAGCAGATTCGCCAGCAACCCCCCTACCTGCCCCTGGTCCGCCAGCCGATGGCCTGCCTTGGACGCGCCCGGTCCCACCTTTATTCCCACACCCTCCGGACCCAACACCGCGAAGGCGTTCTCATCGGTCAGATCGTCCCCCAGGAACACCGTCGCTTCGGCCCCCCACTCATCGCGAATTCTCACTAACGCCACGCCCTTATCCACCGCCGACGCTGAAAATTCCACCACCATCTTGCCGTGGCGCATGTGCAACCTTGCGTCCCTCCCCGGTCCCGCCATCACCATCCGCAGCGCCTCGTCCACCAGCGCCGGGTCTACCTTGCGGTAGTGAAACGCCACCCCGGTCGGCTTCCTCTCAATATTCACCACGGCGAATTTCGCCGCTATTTCCTCCAGCGCCGCCGTGACCTCCACCAGCCCCGCCGTCTCCTCACCGCCGACCGCCAGTCCCGTTTCCGCCCCGTGGCCCCCCACCAGCACCACGTTCGGCGGGCCTCCCGATAGCCGTCTCAACTCCCCCCACGACCGCCCCGAGATGATCGCCGCCCGTGTGTCTGGCAGCTCCCCCAACTCCTGCAGCGCCCCCAGCGCCTTCTCGTCCGGGAAAGCCCGCTCCGGATCGTTGACGATCGCCGCCAGCGTCCCGTCGTAGTCGCTGACCACCAGCAACCTCCCCACACCGGCCACCCGCTCCAGCTCGCTCTTCAGCGATTTCAGGCCCCCAGCTCCCCGAGGCACTTCTTCGCCCAATCGTGGATGTCATGCCGCTTCACGTAGCGGCGCATCGCCACCATACGCTTTTTCGCGTCTTCAGCCGGCAGGTCCACCGCCGCCGCCAGCGCCGCCGAAAGTCCGTCCACATCGTGCGGATTCACCAGCAGCGCCTGCGTCAATCCTTCCGCCGCTCCGGTGAATTCGCTCAGCAGCAACACTCCCGTATTGTCCAATCTCGTCGCCACATACTCCTTCGCCACCAGGTTCATCCCGTCCCGCAGCGGCGTCACCGCCATCACGTCCGCCAGCAGGTAGTACGCCACCAACTCATCCTGCTGCAAGTTGCGATACAGGTAGTGCAGCGGCACGTGCCCCGGGTGTCCGAAACGACCGTTCACGTGCCCCACGATCTGCTCGATCTGATTCCGCATCTGCGCGTATTCCCCCACCCCCTCCCGACTCGGTACCGCCACCTGAATGAAAACGAATTCATTTTCCCGTCCCGGATTTCGCTCCAGCAGCGTCTGAAACGCCTTCAGGCGGATATCGATCCCCTTCGTATAGTCCAGCCGGTCCACCCCCAGGATCACCTTGCGATTGTGAATTTCCCTGCGCAGCGCCTCGGCCCGTGCCACCGCCAGCGGCGACTTCGCCAGCGACGCGAATCGCTCGGTGTCAATCGCGATCGGCGCCAGCTGCAGCTTGATCGTTCTCCCCCCGTACTCCAGCAACTTGCCTTTTCGCCGCGCCGTGCTGAATCGCTGCGCTGCACGGCTGAAATTGGCCAGCCCCAGCGCCGTCTGAAACGCCACCACATCCGCCCCCAGAATCCCCTCCACGATCTGCGTCCGCCACGGAAGCTGGGCAAACAGCTCCACCGGCGGAAACGGTATGTGCAGGTAAAACCCGATCGTCACGTCCGGGCGCTGCGCTCGCATGTATCCCGGCACCAGTTGCAGTTGATAATCGTGAACCCAGGCGATGTCACCCGGATTCACCGCCTCCGCTGCCTCCCGCGCGAACCGTTGATTCACCTCAACGTATGGTCCCCACCAGTGCCGGTGATACTCCGGCGTTCGCACCGCGTCGTGATACAGCGGCCAGATCGTTCCATTGCAGAATCCGTAGTAGTAATTATCCATCTCCTCCGCCGAGATCGGCACCGGACGCTGCTCGATCCCATCGTGCTTGAAGTTCTCGATCATCTCGTCCGTCACTCCCGCCCAGCCAACCCAGCTGCCCTCCCGTTCTTGCAGGAACGGGATCAGCGAACTCACCAGCCCACCGGGGCTCATCTCCCAGTCCGAAGAGTCCTCTATCCGCCTCACCGGCAGACGGTTGGCGATCACCACGATCCGTCTACCCATCGAGTCCCCGCGGCCAACTCCGGGTCCCCGCCGCACTTCCCACCCTAGCGTGGACAGAGTTCAAAGCGATCCTTCCGGCTTCACCTTACGTACCTCCCGGGCGCTCCCCGTGATCATAGGCTTCGCCATCCCCCGTCACCACCACAACCCTGGGTCGAACGTCCACCGGCGCGCTATTGGGTACCATTGGGGGCTATCTCTCGCCCCGCATCTGCGGGGCGTTGTCGTCAAGGAGACGAATTCGTGGCCGACCCAATTGGCGTGGGCATCATAGGCGCCGGCAGCATTGCCAATCTCACCCACATCCCCGGATACAAAGGCATGCCCGAAAAGGCCAGGCTCGTCGCCGTCGCCGACGTCATCGGTGACGTCGGCGAGAAGGTCGCCAAAGAACACAAGATCCCCATGGCCTTCGACGACTATCACAAGCTCCTCGAACTCGAAGAAGTCGACGCCGTCAGCATCTGCACCCCTCCCATCGCCCACCGCGACGCCACCATCGCCGCCTTGGAAGCTGGCAAGCACGTCCTCTGCGAAAAGCCCATGGCCATCAACGCCGCCGAGGCGCAGGAGATGGTCGACGCCGCCGAGCGCACCGGCCAGATACTCGCCATCGGCTTCCAGTCCCGCTTCTCCGACGAAGCCCGCGCCCTCAAACGCCTCATCGACAGCGGTGAGCTCGGCGATATTTACTACGGCCGCGCCGTCTACAACCGGCGTCGCGGCATCCCCTCCTGGGGCAAGTTTTACTCCCGCGAGCAAAACGGCGGCGGCCCGCTCATCGACGTCGGCGTGCACGTCCTCGACCTCGCCCTCTGGCTCATGGGCTACCCCAAGCCCGTCTCCGTCGTCGGCTCCGCCTACCGCAAATTCGGCAACCGTGACGACGTCTTCAACCGATTCGGCCCCTGGAATCACAAAGATTACGACGTAGAAGATTTCGCCGTCGCCATGATCAAGCTGGAGAACGGCGCCACCCTCAACCTCGAGTGCAGCTGGGCGCTCAACATCGGCGAGGACTCCCAGAGCATCGTCCTCTGCGGCGACGAAGGCGGCGCAGAGCTGCACCCCCTCAAGGTGTTCAAAGACGACGGCCACATGCTCATCGATTGGGAACCGCAGGGTCTTGCCGATACTCATTACATAAAGATGCACGCCAATTCCGTCGCCAACTTTATCGACGCCGTCCGCGGCGACGCTGAAACCATCGTCAAGCCCGAACAGGGGCTTTACGTGGCCCAGATAGTCGACGCCATCTATCGCTCCGGCAAATCTGGCGAACTCGTGACCATCTAGCCGCCTCGAAGCTAGCAGATGTTTTGCCGGTAACATCCCCACGCTTATCCCGACTGGCCCATGCGCAACGGTATGAAATTGCAATCGGAATTCGCCAAACCTAAAACGAGCCTGACCGCCCGCTCGGAAGCCTCGGTCCAGCGGAATGCTTAAATCCGCCATCCGTCTCCTTGTGGTCGTCGGTCTCACCCTGACCGTCGCTATCCGGGCTGCTCCCCTTCTGGCTGCCTCGGATTACTGCGCTCCCAGCGAATCGCCCGAATTCCGCTTCGGCTTCGCCTTCCTTCGTTCCCAGCTCGGCGAAACGATGGGCGAACCGGTCGAGTGCGAGCACGGCAACCCCGACAACGGAGACAGTCTCCAGAACACCACCACCGGCCTCGCCTTCTACCGCAGCTACACCAACACCCCCACCTTTACTGACGGCTGGAATCACTGGGGTTGGACATCCGCCGGGCTTGTTTACTGGGAAGGCTCCTCCATCGATCCGCCTGGGGTGATCGTCCCGACCCCCATCCCTGCCGATGTCCAGCAACTCATCGACTTTCTCGCCGGCTACCAGTCCCAGGTCCCTCGCATGGACGAGATCCTCCCCGTCCTCGCCGGCATGGAAGGTGGTCGGATCACCTACGACACCCTCCCGCCCAACATCCTCGGCCACCATTGGAACGGCTGGATCACCCTGAACACCGACCTGCTGCAATCCGAGTCCCTGGAGGTGGCCGCCGTGGTCCTGGCTCATGAGGGCCATCACGCTCTCGACGACATCCTCGGCCTCCTCGGCCCCGGCCAGGCATGCTACGACAGTGAAGTCCGCGGTTTCACCGTGCAGGCTCTCTTGTGGTCATCAATTTACGGCATAGATGGCAAAACCCCCCCTCTGACCGATCTGGAGGGCTGGTTGAACGGCATCCTCTACCTGTTCCTTCATTTCCCCCTCACCCTCGTCGACACGATCATCGCTACCTACGGCGAGCAATGCGGCTAGCTTTCCCCTCTCGGCTCGACTGCTCCTGCTTAATAACGCAGTCTTTAAGGGTATCCGTCGCCGATTGACAGCGCTGCCCGATCAGCACTACCGTCCCGAACCCCGTTGAGGTGGGGTGATGGCTGGCGCTTGCAAGGGGATCTTGCGCTGCGGGAGTGAGTGGTCAGATGATGAAATTGCCTCGGGCGATTACAGTGCCATTAGGCGCTCGGTCGACTCGCTTTCGCGCTGCAGCCCTCTCTGTCCTCCTCGCCTCCTGCTGCTCTTCCCCGCCTCCGCCCTGGCCGCCCCGTACTGCGACGCTAGAGAGACGCCCTAATTCCGGTTCGGCTTCGCTCAACTCAAGAGTCTGCTTGGCGAAACAATGGGGCAGCCGATTGAGTGCGAGCACGCCAATCCGGATAATGGCGACACCCTCCAGCAGACCTCCACTGGTCTAAGTTTCTACCGGAAGGCCACCAACACTCCCACGTTCACGAACGGCTGGGAGCACTGGGCCTGGACGGCTCAGGTCCTCGTCTACTGGACGGGCAGCGACGTCGACCCGCCCGGCACCGTGCTTCCCGCCGAACCGGAGCCCTCATCGGTATTCCCAAGTCGGGTCTCGGCGTAGCAGTGGCCGAAAATACCAGCTACCTCATCCCTTCCGACCGCTTCCGTCCCATTGTCAAGAACTGGATCAACCAGCATCGCGCCGGATCCCTGGCCCCGCCGGAGCTCCCTCCCCCCTCCGCCGCCAACCCGGAGCTCAGCTACACAGCCGAATTACAAGAGTGCACCGTCAACGGCGAGAACGCCATCAAGTGGGGCGATTGTCTGATGGGATCCGAAACGTCCTACTACCGGTGGAATAATTTCGAAATCCGGGCCATCGTCGAACGGCCCCGCGACACCATCGTGCACCTGATCTACGACTACGGCGGCTCCCAGATATACGACACTGTCGCCCTTGGTGAGGGGTTTAGCCCCTCTTACAGGCCCTTGCGCTCCATGACCTTATCCGGGTGGAAGTCAGTCGGGTTAGCTAATACCGGGCTGATTCCCAACTACAACACTCGTTTCGGTTTCCGCCTGATCTTTGAAAATAGCACTCTGATCGTTCTGATCGACGGTAATGTGTCCGTTAACGTGGACGGTCTCGATCCCAATGTCTCCTTGGTTGCCGTCAGCTGTCAGAACTTCGACAACTCGACCGACGGATACGTCCGGTTCCACGACCTGCAACTGTGGGGCTGGAACTAGATCCGCCAGTCGCCCCCTACCCTTTAGTCGAAACCGTCACGCCTTCCAGCACCATCGGCGGTGCGCACAGCCGTCCCCCCACCCATTCGGTCCTCCCGCCTATCCGCCCAATATTCGCCAGCAATTCGTAGGCATTTCCGGCAATCAGCGTGTCCTTCAGCCGCCCCACGATCTTTCCCTTTTCGATCTTGTAACCCAGCAGCAGATTTCCGCCGAAGTCGCCTCGCAGCACGTTCGACTGTCCCCCGCCCAGCAGGTAGTCCGCTAGCACCCCTTCCTCGATTTCTGCGATAAGTTCTTCCAGCGTCCCCTCGTCGCCCCCCACCACGGTCGCCGCCGACCGCGGCGCAGGCGTCGCCCCATACCCGTTACCGGTGCTACTTCCGCCCACCTTGCCCGCCGTCTGCAGATCGTACAGAAAATTCTTCACCACCCCGTCCTCCACCAACGGCACCCGGCGCGTCGGCACTCCCTCATCGTCGAACGGGCATGACTGCGGGCTGCGATGTAGCGTCGCATCATCGGCGATCGAAAGCCTCTCGTCAAACACCTTTTCACCGATCTTTCCGGCCAGCGGAGATGCGCCCTGTTCCACCATCTTTCCGTTGAGTCCCATCCCCAGCGCCGGGCCCAGCGTCATCGCGAAAGCCATCGGCGTCAGCACCACAGGCATCTTCCCTCCCCTCACTGACGCCGTCACCTTCGCCAGCTCCAGCTTCCTCGTGATCTCCTCTTCCACCCGGTCTACGTCAAAATCGGGTCCGCAATCCACCTGAAACGAGTAGATATCCAGCACGTCCGAGCCACGCACCAGATTCGCGCTTATCGACCCGCCGAAACTCGTCCGCTCGTACGCCAGCTCGCCCCCCTCCCCCGCGATCAGCGTGCGTTCCACCTCCTTGTCCAGACCCACGTCGATATTCAGCTCGCCCTCATGCTCCAGCAGCCGGTCCACGATCTCCCGGCCCTTCTCCACCATCCGTTCCACCGGATACGCCGGCGTCCGCCGGTCAAACACATCCACCTCCGGATTGCCCGTCGGCCGCGGAAACTCATACTCCGCCTCCGGTCCAAATTCCGCCGCCGCCACCGCCGCCTCCACCAGCCAGTCCGGGTCCTCGAACTTGCTCGTCGAGGCGATCCCGATCCGCCCCTCGTGGATCACTCGCAGCGTCAGCGAGCGCGAGTCCTTTGTCTCCAGCGTTTTCAACTTGTTCGCCTTAAATTCCACCGGGGTGTTTCTGCTCGAGTGCTGGTAGACCTCCGCCGCCCCCGCCGCCTTCAGCACTCGTTCCAGGACCTCGCGGTGGAACACTAGACCCCGCCGATCACGCAGCGTGCCAGCCGTACGTGGGGCGCCCCGTTGCCAACCGGCAGCGGCGATTGCCCGGCCTTCCCGCAGCCACCCCCGCCCGGGTCCCACCGAAAGTCGTCCCCCACCGCATCCACCGCCTTCAGCGTCTCGAACACGTTCCCCGTCAATGTCACTCCCCGCAGCCGTTCCGCGATCTTGCCCTTCCGGATCATGAAGCCTTCCATCGCCCGGAACGTGAACATCTCCATCGCCGTCTGTCCCCCCAGCCAGTTCACCGCGTAAACCCCTTCATCCACGTCTGCGATCATCTCCTCAAAGCTCGTCTCCCCCGCCTCGATCGAGGTGTTCGTCATCCGCACTATCGGCGGATATCGATAGCTGATCGCCCGCGCGTTCCCCGTCGGCTCCTCGCCCATCATTCCCGCCGTTTCCCGGGAGTGCAGCCTGCCCGTTAGCCGGCCTTCCTGGATAAGGTAATTCTTCCGCGACCGCACCCCTTCCGAGTCGTACTTATACGATCCGCTCAACCCCGGCTCCGCCGCCGAATCCACCACGTTTAGGATCGACGGTCCGAACTCGTTCCCCAACTCCAGCAGCTCCCGCATCCGCGGATTCTCGTGGACATGATCCGCCTCGCTCAGGTGGCCGAACGCCTCGTGGATGAACACCCCGGCCAGCGAAGGGTCCATCACCACCACGAACTCCCCGCTGCGCGCCGGCTGCGCCCCCAGCAAATCCACCGCCTGCCGCGCCGCTGCGGCGAAGTCTTCATGCAAACCCCGCACCGCATCGAAATCCTTCGTGCTCGCACGGCTCGTCCGCCCCGTCTGAATTTCCCCGCCCTTCCGCGCCGAAATCACCCCGCCTATCCGCACCAGCATGCGCTCCTGCTCGATGTAGCTCCCGGCCGAGCTCACGAACCGCACCTTCCGCTTTGAGTCCGAGTAATAGATTTGAGCCGTCTGTATCTTGTCCGAGACCGACAGCGCCGCCTCCACGTACTCGTCCATCAGCGCTTTCTTCTCGCTTAGCGACACCGTCGCCGGGTCCACCGCCACCTCCGCCTTCACGATCTCCACCACCGGCTCCGCCGGCGCCAGCGCCGTTTCCTCCTGCGCCGCCAGCCGCGCCTGCCTTACCGCCATCGCCACCTTCTCCTCCAGGCCGTCCAGCTCATTGAACGACACGAAGCCCCACCCACCGTTCACCACCGCCCTCACGCTGCCTCCCAGTGCCCTCGTCGTGCCGATGCTCTCCAGCTCCCGCGTCCGGTAGCCGATATGTGTCGAGGTCGCGTCCTCGACTCTGATCTCGCAGTAGTCCGCGTCCACGCCTCGCAGCGCCGCTTCCAGTCGTTCCCGCATGTACCTCGCCAGTGGTTCTTGAGACTCGATTCCGGGGGTCGATTATATGGGTTCGCCACCCGGCCGCCCGCCGCACTCTACCCGCGCCCGCCCGCTCCTGCTCGCTATACTCTCCGGTCTTGGACCCGATCACGTCAGTTACCGTCCGTCGTCAACCATCGCCGGTCCCGACCCATCACGAGGTGCGTTTGAATATCCGTCTCGCCGGTTCGGTTTTGGCGTTAACCGTATTCGTGGTCGCCGGCTGCAACGCCGATTCCCAACCTACCCCTTCCACCACCACCTCCTCCCCGGTTACCGCCCCACCCACCGCCGCCGTCACCGTTCCGGCTGCCACCACCCCGACCCCCATAAATCCCGACGCATCCCCGTCCCCTACCGCCACCCCAACCCCGCTGCCTTCCCCATCCCCTACCGCCACCCCAACCCCGCTGCCTTCCCCATCCCCTACCGCCACCCCAACCCCACTGCCTTCCCCATCCCCCACCTCCACGCCCACCGTCACCCCCACCCCGTATCCCCCCTCCCAATTCGTCCTTCCCGACTTCACCCCCCGCTACCTGGCC
>CAUYYU010000017.1:0-17536 GCA_963577415.1 Chloroflexota bacterium | reverse complement strand
AGCCGTCGATCGCCTCAGCCCGACACTCACATCCACATCGACCAGCAGCACCCGGTCGCCCAGACCCGCCTTGTCCAGCCACGCCCTTCTGGATTTCGTCTTTTCGTCCGCCAGATCAAAAGTCTTGATGACGCTCAACGCGCCGGCCACGACCTTCAGCCCGACCGCCGCGCGAAACGCTGTCGCCCGCTCCCGCCGGTTCAGGCTACGGCCATAATCCCGCGGCTTCGGCGCAAACACCACGCCTCCCCCTTTCCATTGGGGCGAGCGGATGGAACCCTGCCGCGCCCGTCCGGTACCCTTCTGCCGCCACGGCTTTCGACCCCCTCCCCGCACCTCCCCACGCGATCTCGTCGACTGCGTGCCACGGCGCAGATTTGCCTGGTGATCCACAATCGTCCGCTTTAAAATTTCGACCGGCAGATCGGCCGTCAGGAACTCGGTTGGGACCTCAAAGGTCCCAACTACATTACCGTCGGGATCCAGCTCCCGAGCGGCGGCGGAATCGGACTTACCCGCCATTACTCCGGCCCCGGTCGCAGAAGCACGATCGCCCCGTTATTGCCGGGCACCGGCCCCTTCAGCAGCACCACGTTCCGCTCTTCCTCAACGCGCACCACCAGCACGTTCTTCACGCTCACCCGCTCACCGCCCATGTGGCCCGCCATCCGCGTACCCTTAAATACCCGGCCCGGATCCGTACCGGCACCTATCGAACCCGGTGCTCGCTCCCGGTCGGACTGGCCGTGCGTGCGCTTGCCGCCGTGGTAACCGTGTCTTTTCATCACCCCCGCAAAGCCCTTCCCCTTAGAAGTGCTGGTCACCGTGAGCCGTTGTCCGTGCGTGAACTGAGCGGCCGTAACAATGTCCCCAACCGCCACCTCGACCTCGCCAGCCGTGCGGAACTCACGCAAATGGCGCAGCGGGGAAATTTCGCCCAGGTGGCCGAGCTGCCCCTGCGTTAGTTTGGATTCTCGCACCTCGCCGAATCCCATCTGCACCGCGTTATAGCTGTCTTTGGCCGGCGTCTTCACCTGCGTAACGCTGCACGGGCCAGCCTCCACCACCGTTACCGGAACGAAATGCCCGGCGTCATCGTAAATGTGGGTCATTCCCAGTTTCTTCCCGATCAAACCGATGCTCATAGCCGTGCTACGACTTCAGCTCGATGTCGACACCGGCCGGCAGATCGAGATTGAGGAGCGCATCCATCGTCTCCGGTTTCGGATCGATGACATCGATAAGCCGACGGTGAGTACGCATCTCAAACTGTTCCCGCGAATCCTTGTCGATAAACGGCGAGCGAATCACCGTCCACTTATTAATTTTCGTCGGCAACGGAATCGGCCCGCGCACTTCAGCCCCGGTGCGCTCAGCATTCTCAATAATCCGCCCCGCCGACTGATCCAGCACACGATGATCGTATGCCTTCAGCCGAATTCGAATTCGTTGCTGCCGGGGGTTGCGCCGTCGCCTCTTTGTAGTTCTCTCAGCCAGTTTGATTCAGCCCTTCTATTCGTCGATCTTCGTTACCGAGCCGGCGCCCACCGTCACCCCACCCTCGCGGATGGCGAACCGCACGCCCCGCTCAAGCGCGACTGGCGTGATCAGCTTCACCTGCATCTCCACGTTGTCCCCGGGAACCACCATCTCCATTCCCTCAGGAATGCCGATTTCGCCCGTGACATCCGTGGTGCGGATGTAGAACTGTGGCCGATAACCGTTGAAAAACGGCGTGTGCCGTCCACCTTCCTCGCGCTTCAGAACGTACACCTCGGCATCGAATTCGGTATGCGGAGTGATACTGCCCGGCTTGGCCAGCACCTGTCCCCGCTCCACCTGATCACGCTCAACTCCGCGGAGCAGGCAGCCAACGTTGTCCCCGGCCTGTCCCTCATCCAGCGTCTTGCGGAACATTTCCACCCCGGTCACCACCACCCCTTTTTGACCTTCGCCCATTCCCACTATGTCCACCTGGTCACCCGTGTGCACTACGCCCCGATCTATCCGGCCGGTCACCACCGTGCCACGACCCTTGATGCCGAACACGTCCTCGATCGCCATCATGAAGTCCTGGTCCACCGCGCGCACAGGCGTCGGGATGAACTCATCCACCGCCTTCATCAGCTCCCATATGCACGCGTATTCCGGCGCGTCCGAGTCGGTACTTTCGCTCTCCAGCACGCCCAGGGCATTGCCCCGAATCACTGGAACGTCATCACCCTCAAAGTCGTGCTCGCCGAGCAGTTCCCGCACTTCCAGTTCCACCAACTCCAGCAGTTCCTCATCATCCACAAGGTCTTCTTTGTTCAGGAAAACCACCATGCTGGGCACTTCCACCTGCCGTGCCAGGAGAACGTGCTCGCGCGTCTGGGGCATCGGCCCGTCCGGCGCGCTCACCACCAGAATCGCGCCATCCATCTGGGCCGCTCCGGTGATCATGTTCTTGATGTAGTCAGCGTGCCCGGGGCAATCCACATGGGCATAGTGCCGCGCTTCCGTCTCGTACTCTACGTGCTGAATGGCGATCGTGATGCCGCGGGCCTTCTCCTCCGGAGCGTTGTCAATCGTGTCGAACGCCCGGTACTCGGCCATTTGCTTTAGGCCCAGCACCTTCGTCACCGCCGCCGTGAGCGTCGTCTTCCCGTGGTCGATGTGGCCGATCGTGCCGACGTTGACGTGCGGTTTTGTTCTTTCAAATTTTTCTCTGGCCATCTATCCCTCTGATTTCTCCGATGAAAACCGGACCTTGCCGATTCTCCTCATACGTTTCGTTTGCGGTGACATTTCAATTTGATTCACGTGGCCGCGAACTCCGAACTCATGGCAGCTACGGCCACTTCCGCGTAATGAGCAAATTCAAGCGTGAAAGTGCCGCGCCCCTGCGTCAGCGAGCGCAACTCACCAGCATAACCGAACAACCCCGCCAGCGGCGCGAATGCGCTCACGTTCACCTGACCACCGTCAACCGCAGCATTGCGAATTTCAGCCTTCTTCGACGCCAGGTTACCCACCACTTCCCCCATGTAATTTTCCGGTGCTATAACTTCCAGCTCCATGATCGGTTCGAGAACCACGCTGCGGGCCTTCGACAACCCGTCCTGAACCGCCATCGATCCCGCGATCTGGAAGGCAATCTCCGAGGAGTCCACCTGATGGGAAGAACCATCCAGAATCGTCACCTTGACATCAGTCATCGGATACCCGTGCGGGCCATCGGTCAGAGCGTTCTTGATACCGGTTTCAACAGCAGAGATGAATTCTAGCGGAATCGACCCACCTACGACCTTTCTATTGATGGAATTTCCCGACCCGGGCACATCCGGCTCAAGCCCCAACACCACATGGCCGTACTGGCCCCGCCCACCTGTCTGGCGGATGAACTTCCCCTCCGCCTCGACCGTGCGGCGGATCGTCCCGCGATACGCGACCTGCGGAGCGCCCACGTTAGCCTGCACCCCGAACTCCCGCCTCATCCGGTCGACCAACACCTCGAGGTGTAACTCACCCATCCCGGCAATGATCATCTGACCGGTCTCGGTGTCCGAACTGACCTGGAACGTGGGGTCTTCTTCACTCAGTCGTTTCAGGGCCTCCGTCATCTTGTCCTGATCGCCTTGGCCAATCGGCTCCACCGCCACCCGCACCACCGGCGTCGGGAACGTGATCGGCTCCAGCAGGAAAGGTTTCTTCCCATCCAGCAGCGTGTCGCCCGTCGAGCTGTTTCGAAGGCCTATAGCCGCGACGATGTCTCCCGCAACCACACCTTCCTTCACCTGCTCGCGCTTGTCGGCATGCATCCGCAGCAGCCGCCCTATTCGCTCACGCCTATCCTGCGTCACGTTGTACACCTGATCGCCCGGATTCAACGTGCCCGAATATATCCGTAGATACGTCAGCCGACCGCTGAACGGATCGCTTACGATCTTGAACGTCAGCGCCGCCAGCGGCGCCTCCGGGTCGGGCGGGCACAGGACCGACTCTCCCGTCTTCGTGTTGACCGCCTCCACCGGTGGCACATCAAGCGGGGACGGAAGATAATCGATCACCGCGTCAATGATCGCCGAGACCCCCTTGTTGCGAAGCGCGGATCCCGCCAGCACCGGCACGATTTCATTTCCTAGAGTCCCTCGCCGGATGGCCTCCCGCAGCTGTTTCGCGCTTATCTCTTTACCCTCTAGATAAAGTTCCGCGATGCCGTGATCGATATCGGCCACCACCTCGATTAAGTTTTCGCGCGCCGCTTCCGCCGCCTCCAGCGACTCCTCTTCAATCGGTCCGATCTCCACCGCCTCCATCCCATCCCCGGCAAAGTTTCGCTGGTGCATTTCCACCAAGTCCACAACCGCCCGAAAATCGGTCTCCATGCCAATCGGGAACTGCAGCACCGCCGGCACCGAATCCAGCCGGTCCCGAATCATCTGCACCGTGCGTTCCAGGCTGGCTCCACGCCGGTCCATCTTGTTCACAAAGCAAAATCGCGGCACGTCGTAACGATCCGCCTGCCGCCACACCGTTTCCGACTGAGGCTGCACCCCCGCCACCGCATCCAGCACCACCACTCCCCCGTCGAGCACCCGCAACGACCTCTCCACCTCTGCCGTGAAATCCACATGCCCCGGCGTGTCGATGATGTTGATTCGGTGATCCCGCCAGGAGCACGTCGTGGCCGCCGACGTTATCGTGATCCCACGCTCCCGCTCCTGCACCATCCAGTCCATCGTAGCCGCGCCGTCATGCACCTCGCCCGTGCGATGAATCCGGCCGGTGTAAAAGAGAATCCTCTCCGTCACCGTCGTCTTGCCGGCGTCGATGTGCGCGATTATCCCGATGTTGCGCGTGGACTCAAGTCCAGATGAGGAGACCATTCGTTAGCAGTACCTCAGAATCGTCGCCGCGACCAACCTACCAGCGGTAGTGCGCGAAGGCTTTATTGGCGTCTGCCATACGGTGACTTTCTTCTTTCCGTCGAACCGCCGCACCCTCACTGTTCGCCGCCTCCACGATCTCCGCCGCCAGCCGCTCGATCATCGTCTTCCCCGCCCGCGATTGCGCCGCCTGCACCAGCCAGCGAACCGCCAGTGAATATCGCCGGTCGCCCCGGATTTCAATCGGCACCTGATACGTGGCCCCGCCCACCCGTCTGGGTTTTACCTCCAGGTGCGGAGTGGCGTTTCGAATCGCCGCCTCAAACACCTCCACCGGATCCGCCCCCGTACGTTCTTCCACCATCTCGAAAGCCCGATACAGCATCCGCTGCGCCAGGGACTTCTTCCCGTCCTTCATCAGCATATTGGTGAAGCGCGACACGCCCCGGTTGTGATATTTAGGGTCCAGTTGGACCGGCCTTTTCGGTGGCCTATTTCGTCTCGGCATTTATCCGTTGTTCTCGGGTTTTCCCGTCTGCTCGGACGCCGGGGCCTTCGCCCCACACGAACACGTTTCCACTATGGTTTGACACTGATACTCTTGGTACCCGGCGCTATCGTATCTAACTTCGCTTCGCGCCGTACTTTGAGCGGGACTGCTTCCGCTCCTCCACGCCGAGCGCGTCGTAAGCGCCTCGCACGATGTGGTAGCGGACCCCAGGCAGGTCTTTCACGCGCCCCCCCCGGACCAGCACCACCGAGTGCTCTTGCAGCGTGTGCCCCTCACCCGGAATGTAAGCCAGGACTTCCATTCCGTTGGACAGTCGTACCCGCGCCACCTTGCGCAGAGCGGAGTTCGGCTTCTTCGGCGTGACCGTCCGCACCTGCACGCACACCCCCCGCTTTTGCGGTGAGCCGCCCGTCCGCACCATCCGGCGCTTGATGCTGTTGTACGACCAGTGCAATGCCGGTGCCGCAACCTTACGACGGGCTTTGCGCCGTCCTTTTCGCACCAGTTGGCTGATCGTGGGCAAGGCTTACTAATTCACGTTCTGTAGGGGGACCAAACATACCGCTGGCGCCCCAAGGCACCGACGCGAGAGGGTACCATTCTCACCCCTTCACGGTCAATCATTTGACAGGTCTGACGGGCCGCGTTGACAACGTCCCTCGCTACTCCGACACCGGGTCGGCGCCGACCTCGGGTTTTTCAGCAAGTTCATCAGCCGCTGCCGCCGCCGATTCGCCCTCGCCGTTGGCCTTCACAGCCGAACCCCCGTTCTTTGCGGCGTCGCCGTTTTCGTCTCCGGTAACCGCCGATTCCTCGGTGTCCGCTTCCTCGGTGTCCGCGGCCTCGGCATCATCCAACGCCTCGCCCGCCGCCTCAAACGCGCTGAGCAACGCAAACCGGCCCACGGCCTTCCCGGTACCGGCCGGGATGAGCTTGCCGATGATCACGTTCTCCTTGAGACCGCGCAGACGATCGGTCGATCCCTGTAACGCCGCCTCGGTCAGCACTCTCGTGGTGTCCTGGAACGAGGCCGCCGCCAGGAAGCTGTCGGTGTTCAGAGAGGCCTTCGTGACCCCGAGCAGCACCGGCGAACCTTTCGCCGGTTCGCTGCCCTCCGATATCGCCGCCTCATTGAAGAGCGCGAATCGCATCTTATCCACCAGCTCGTCGGGCAGCAGGTCGGTGTCGCCCGACTCGTCAATGCGGACCTTCCGCAGCATTTGCCGGATGACTATCTCAACGTGTTTATCGCTTACCGGAACCCCAACCACCCGGTAGGTGGTCTGGATTTCATTCAGCAAATACCGTTGCAGGTTGGTCTCTCCTCGAATCCGGATGACATCGTGCGGGTTCAGCGAGCCCTCCGTCAGCTGCTGCCCCTTCACGACCTTGTCACCGCTCTTCACATGCAACCGCGCCGAGTGCGAGATCGGGTATTCAAGGGTGTCCGTAGCCTCACTGCTGACCACGATTCTCTTCTTTGTGACCTTGGTGATCCCGTCAAACTCGGCCAAGATGGGATCGCCCTTCGCCTTCTTGCCGTCCACCGGGATGGCCTCCGCGATCACCGCTCCTTTCTCCACCTGCTTCTTGCTAACCACCTTCGACTTGTA
Source organism: Chloroflexota bacterium (assembly GCA_963577415.1). Classification (GTDB taxonomy): domain Bacteria; phylum Chloroflexota; class UBA11872; order UBA11872; family VXNJ01; genus JASLPR01. Next base: position 10,544 of record CAUYYU010000017.1, on the reverse strand, counting down.
CCCGGCCGGAATTTCGACCTCCTGTCGCACCACATCCGAGTTGGTCAGCTTGAGGAAAATGGCCTCCTCCTCGTGCAACACCTCGATGTCGCCGTCCATTTCCGCTATGACCGCCTGACCTTTTGGCACCCGCGCCTCGAAGATTTCCTCCACCCGCGGCAGGCCACGGGTGATGTCGTCCGCGCGGTAGGTGCCGCCGGTGTGGAACGTTCGCATGGTCAGCTGCGTCGCCGGCTCGCCAATGGATTGGGCAGCGATGATGCCCACCGCCGTGCCAATGTCCACCAGTTCGTTGCGCGCCAGGTCCAGGCCGTAGCACTGCTGGCATATGCCCCGTTCCGCCAGGCAACTCATGACCGAGCGTACCGTTACCTTCTGCACGTCACGTTCTTCCAGGAGCTCCCGCTCTTCCCGCCCCACAACCCCCGGAGCGCGAATGAGAATTTCGCCGGTTTTGGCGTCCACGATGTCCTCCACCAGCACCCGGCCGAAAGCCCGGGATGCGATCGAGTCGCCATAGTCGAACTCGGCCCCGGCCACGATCTCCAAGCCTTCCTTCGTGCCGCAGTCTTCCACCGTGACGATCGTGTCCTGGCAGACATCCACCAACCGCCGCGTCAAATAGCCCGAGTCGGCCGTCCGCAACGCCGTGTCGGCAAGCCCCTTCCGCGCCCCATGCGTGGATATGAAGTACTCGAACACGCTCAAGCCCTCACGGAAATTGGAGCGCACCGGCATCTCGATCACCCGGCCGTTCGGGTCCGACATCAGGCCCCGCATTCCGGCGATCTGGCGAATTTGGTCGAAATTGCCCTTCGCCGATCCCGAGGCACCCATCAGGTACACCGGTCCCAACGGGTCCAGCCCATCTTCCACCGCCTCGCTGACACTCTTCATCGCCGCCGCCCAGGAGCGCACGTGCAGGTTGTAGCGCTCCTGCTCGGTCACAATCCCCTGGTTGAACTGCTCTTGAATTTTTTCCACCGCCGCTTCCGTGTCCTGCAGGATCTCATCCTTTATCGTCGGGATCATGAGATCGCTCATCGCCATCGTCACCCCGGACCGCGTGGCCCAGTGGAACCCGATCGTCATCAGATCGTCGGCCACCCGCACGCACACCGGCGAACCGTATTCGTAGTAGATATCGGTTACCAGATCCTTCAGCTCGTTCTTGCCCAGCAGGCTTTCCACCGGCCGCGCCTCCGGTGGCAGGATATCCCCGAAAAATACCCGTCCGGCCGACGTCTTAAACGTCGATCCCGCCGGCCGGTCTTCCGTGATCGCCACCTCGCCCTCGTTGGCGCGCAGCAAAATCTCCTCATGCAGATCGATCAGCCCGGCTCCAAACGCCGCCATCACCTCGTTGGTGTCGGCGTAAGCGCGCGGATGTTCACGCTTCGCCACCGGCGGCAGCGTCAGGTAGTAGCATCCTAGAATCATGTCCTTCGTCGGCCCGATCACCGGCGATCCGTCGGCCGGCGAAAGCAGATTTCGGCTGCTCATCATCAGCTGACGGGCCTCTTCCTGCGCGGCCATCGAAAGCGGCACGTGAACCGCCATCTGGTCCCCGTCGAAATCGGCGTTATAGGAAAAACACACCAGCGGGTGAATCTGAATCGCGCTTCCCTGCACCAGGCGAATATTGAACGCTTGAATTCCAAGTCGGTGCAGCGTCGGGGCACGGTTTAGAAGTATCGGATGATTCCGGGTCACCTGATCCAGAATGTCCCAGACCTCAGGATCGGCGCGCTCCACCACTCGCTTCGCGCTCTTGATGTTGCTTGCCAGCCCGTAATCCACCAGCCGGCGCATCACGAACGGCTTAAATAGTTCCAGCGCCATCCGCGACGGCAGGCCGCACTCATCCAGCTTCAGGTCGGGACCCACCACGATCACCGAGCGACCCGAATAGTCCACCCGTTTCCCCAGCAGATTTTGCCTGAACCGTCCTTGCTTGCCTCGCAATAGATCGCTCAGCGACTTGTACGGGTGCGAACCCGAGCCCGTGATCGGCCGCCCCCGGCGACCGTTGTCAACCAGTGCGTCAACCGCCTCTTGCAGCATCCGTTTCTCATTGCGGACGATGATCTCCGGAGCCCCTAGCTCAATCAACCGCTTCAGCCGGTTATTTCGATTGATGACCCGTCGATAGAGATCGTTGAGGTCACTGGTGGCGAACCGTCCGCCGTCCAGCTGCACCATGGGCCTCAAATCCGGCGGAAGCACCGGCAGAACCGTGATGATCATCCATTCAGGCCGGTTCCCCGAACGCCGAAATGCCTCGATCACCCGAAGTCGTTTGGTCGCCTTGCGGCGTCTCTGAATCGAGTTGGCGTTGAGATCCTCGCGCACCTCCTCGGCCAGATCGTCCAGATCCAGTTGACCGATAAGTTCCAGCATCGCCTCCGCGCCGCTTGCCGCCTCGAACACATCCCCAACCGTGCTCTGCAGCTCCTGGTGACGCAGTTCGGACAGCAACTGCCGCGAGACAATCGAATCAAGGTCCGCGGCCCGACGCTCGTAATATTCGTCAACCTCCGCCAGCCGCTCCTTCACCGTCTCGTCCGACCGCGCCCGCTGCTCCTCGACTCTCGTGTGCTCGTTGACGATATTCGCTTCCCGACGCGAGTCCACATTCAGCCGATCGGCCTCGAGCTGCTCCCGAATCTCCTTCGTCGCCTCCTCGAAAGCCGGCTCCACCAATTTGCCGTGCCGGGCCGTGATTTTCGTACCCGTCTTGACGATCGGGTCTTCCATCCAGCTCAGTTTTATTTCGTCCGGCGCCTTCTGCGCCTTGTTCTCCGTCAGGACCCTCGTCACTGTGTCCGCTTCGGTCCGCAGCTCCGCGATCTTTTCATCAGCGGCGGTCGCCAGCTGGGCGGCCTCATTGTCAAAACGCGACCTGATCTCCAGGACCTGGCGCTCCAGATCGTCATCGAGCGAGTCGATCATGTCCTCGACTTCGATCCGGGTCTCCTCCAGCCGGACCTTGTGGTCCGCCTCAAGGTTGCTTATCGCCTTGGCTCGTTTGTCCTCGTCGAGTTCCGTGATGATGAACGAAGCGAAATAGATGATCTTTTCAAGATTGCGCGGCGAAATGTCCAGCAGCTGACCCAGGCGGCTGGGCGTGCCTTTCACATACCAGATGTGCGTGGCCGGCGTCGCCAGCTCAACGTGACCCATACGCTCCCGCCGTACCCGTGTTCGCGTTACTTCAACCCCGCACTTGTCGCAGATAATGCCCTTGTAAGTGATGCGCTTGTACTTGCCGCACGCGCATTCCCAGTCCTTCGTCGGACCAAATATTCGCTCGCAGAAAAGCCCATCTCGCTCCGGCTTCAGCGTCCGGTAATTGATGGTCTCCGGCTTCAGAACCTCGCCGTAGGACCACGACCGAATCTGCTCCGGGGAGGCCAGGCCAATTCGTATCGCGTCAAAGTCGTTGACTTCCAGCATTGCCGTTTATCCCCTAAAGCTTGTATTCGCGACCTTCGATGTTGATTCCATCGAGGTCGGGCAAATATTCCTGAGATGCGTCACTTGCAATCGATATTTCTTCATCGGCCGAGTTCAATACATCCACCGCCAGCCCCAGACTCTGCAGCTCTTTGACCAGCACCCGGAATGACTCCGGCACGCCCGGGTCCAGGATGATCTCGCCCTTCACGATGGCTTCGTAGGTCTTGACCCGACCCAGAACATCGTCAGACTTCACCGTTAGCATCTCCTGCAGCACGTGCGCCGCACCGTAGGCCTGCAACGCCCAGACCTCCATCTCCCCAAATCGCTGCCCGCCCATCTGCGCCTTGCCGCCCAGCGGCTGCTGCGTGATCAACGAGTATGGGCCCGTCGAGCGGCCGTGGATCTTGTCTTCCACCAGGTGGGCCAGTTTCAGCATGTACATCTGCCCCACCACCACCGGCTTGTCGAACGGCTCACCCGTGCGGCCGTCGTAAAGAATCGATTTGCCGTCTATCGACAGCCCGGCCTCCTCGAGTAAGTTTTCAATATCGGTTTCCGTGGCGCTGTCGAACACCGGCGACACGACCCGGATTCCCAGCTTCGCCGCCGCCGCCCCAGCGTGCATCTCGAGCAACTGCCCGACATTCATCCGCGACGCCGCGCCGAGCGGGTTCAGGACGATTTCCACCGGAGTACCGTCCTCCAGGAACGGCATGTCCTCCTGCGGCAGCACCAGCGAGATCACGCCCTTATTTCCATGGCGGCCCGCCATCTTGTCCCCTTCGGAGATCTTCCGCTTCGAGGCTATTCCCACCCGAACTACATGGTTCACACCAGCCGCCAGATCGGTTCCATCTTCGCGGCTGAACTGCCGCACGTCGATCACCGTTCCCGCGTCGCCAGCCGGCACATGCTTGGAAGTGTCCTTCACCTCGCGGGCGTCACGCCCAAATATGGCCCGCAACAAACGGTCTTCACCCGTCAGCTCCGTCTCACCCTTGGGCGTTATCTTCCCGACGATAATGTCATCCGGGCCCACTTCCGCCCCCACATAGACGATGCCGTCCTCGTCCAGATTGCGCAGAGCTTCGTCCGCCACATTCGGGATGTCCCGAGTGATCTCCTCCGGGCCCAGCTTCGTGTCCCGGGCGTCCACCTCAAACTTCTCGATGTGAATCGACGTGTATACATCCCTCGTCACCAGATTCTGGCTGATCACGATGGCGTCCTCGAAGTTGTAGCCTTCCCAGAACATGAACGCGCACAGGATGTTGCGTCCCAGCGCCAAGTGCCCACCGTCCGTCGAGGAACTATCCGCCAGCAGTTGGCCCGGCTTCACCTTGTCACCGCTCTTCACCACCGCCCGGTGGTTCATGCACGTTCCCTGGTTCGACCGCTCAAAGCTGCGCAGCCGGTACGCGATCTCCTTGCCGCCCTTCTCCTTGACGATAATTTCTCCCGCCACCGCCTTTACCACTGTGCCGGGTTTTTTGCCCGTGTAGGTCACCAGGTGCCCCGAATCCAGTGCGGCCCGTTCCTCGATCCCGGTGGACACGAAAGGCGCCTCCGGCTCCAATAGCGGAACCGCCTGCCGCTGCATGTTCGATCCCATCAACGCCCGGTTCGCGTCGTCGTGTTCCAGGAACGGGATCATCGCCGTCGGAATGCTCACCATCTGCTGCGGCGACACGTCGATCAACTCCACTTCGTCCCGGTGGCCCTCGTGAAAATACTGACCGGTTCGAATCGGCACCCGCTCGTCTAGGATCACTCCGCCCTCACCCAGCTGCACATTCGCCTGGGCAATGACGTAGTGCTCTTCCTCATCCGCGGTGAAGTACTGAATCTCGTCCGTGACGAACGGTTCCAGCTCAATAACCACATTGTCCGACTTCTTGAAAGTCTTCAGCTCCTCTACCTGCGCCGCCGTCACCTTCGTGCCCTTTCGGCCCAGCAATTTGCCGTCCGGCCCTTTCAGACTCTCCCGGCGCATATGCCCCAGCGCCTTGCTGGCTTCCTTGGAGCTGAACTCCTTCTTCACCATTCGATACGGAGTTTCAATAAAGCCGTAATCGTTGACCCGCGCGTACGACGCCAGCGAACTGATCAGGCCGATGTTCGGACCCTCCGGCGTCTCGATCGGGCATATCCGGCCATAGTGGCTGAAATGCACGTCCCGGACATCGAAGCCCGCACGCTCCCGGCTCAGCCCGCCGGGTCCCATCGCACTCAGCCGCCGCTTGTGCGCCAGCTCCGACAGCGGATTCGTCTGGTCCATGAACTGCGAAAGCTGGCTACCGCCGAAAAATTCCTTCACCGCCGCCATCACCGGCCGCGTGTTTATCAGCACCGCCGGAGTCGCATCCGCCGCATCCTGAATCGTCATCCGCTCCTTGATCACCCGCTCCATTCGCAGCAGGCCCGTCCGGAACTGATTCTGCAGCAACTCACCCACCGGTCTCACCCGCCGATTCCCCAGGTGATCGATCTCATCCGGGCGGCCTTGCGTCGCGTTCAGCCGCACTATCTCCTTCACCAGCTCCAGCAGGTCCTCGCGCCGCAGCGTCCGCTCACCAGTCTCCGATTTCACTTTCAGTCGCTTGTCCAGCTTGTACCGACCCACCCGTCCCAGGTCGTAACGGCGAAAATTGAACAGCAACTGATTCAGCAATGACCGCGCGTTCTCTTTCGTCGCCGGATCGCCCGGACGCAGCCGGTGGTAGACATCAATCAGACCCTCTTCATGGGTCGTGGCCTGGTCGTGCCTCGTCTTCCCGACACCAATGGTCGAGTCGATGTAGCGGTGCTCGGGGTCGGTATCGATGTCCTTGAACAGCTCGTGGATTTCCTCGTCCGTGCCCCAGCCGAGCGCTCTCAGTAGGGTCGTAACTGGAATCTTGCGCTTCCGATCGACCTTCACGCTGATGATGTTCTTCGCCGACGTGTCAAATTCCAACCAGGCGCCCCGGTTCGGAATCAACTTCGCCGCGAACAATCGCCGCCCCGTCGCATTGTCGATATCGGCCGTGAAATACGCCCCGGGCGACCGCACCAGCTGGCTCACCACCACCCGCTCCGATCCGTTGTAGATGAACGTGCCCTTTTCCGTCATGAGCGGGAAGTCGCCCATGAACACCGACATCTCTTTGATCTCTCCCGTCTGCTTGTTGTGCAGCCGCGCCGTCACCCGCAGCGGCGCCTGGTACGTGCGGTCCTGGTCCCGGCACTCCTCTTCGCTGTACTTCGGATCGTCAAACGGGTCCTTCGGGACCTCGAAATGTAGCTCCAGATTCTTTCCCGTGAAATCCAATATCGGCGAGATTTCGTCGAAAAGTTCGTGCAGGCCCTTACTCCGGAACCACGCGAACGAAGTCTGCTGGATTTCGATCAAATTCGGCAGTGCAAGGATGTTCGGGATTACCCCGAACTTGCGGAGTTCTAAGGAACCGTTAGAGCTAGTCTTGGCCATATGTGAAGGTACTCCTCACCGGGCTAGGCGGCGGATACAAGCCGAATCGAACCCGCACCAAACCTGGCGAGTTGAAATCGGCGGAAAGGGTCGCGGACTGGCCGCGCGCACTTCGATTGACAATGTTTGCCGAGTAAAGGGACAGGGCGGGGCGCAGCCTCATCCCCCCTCGTCGAACGTCTTAGTCAGGTCAACACCTAAGAGACACAAAAAACCAAGGCTACCGCACCCCCGGCTCGACCGGGGAAGCGGTCCTTCGCAGTCTATGGAGCGATAACTTTTTCCAGAATGCGGACGAAACCTCCAGCACTCGCGTAAAGGAACAGTACCAGATTTCCCTGATCTTCGCTAAATTACCCGGTACAGATGTTTGCCGTCGGTTTTCGGCTGCCCGGAACACCGGTTCCGCCGCGCTCCGCCCGCAACCGGGAGATCATCCTGGAAATCGAAGGACCTTGTCGGCGAAGTCCACCGACACGAGATTTCACGTCAGCATGCATAATGGCCCGAAGGCGAGTTAGAGACCGATAGGGGGCAGCTTGAGAGACGTCCTCGCGTCGTTGGCCGTATCCGCGCTTAATCACGCTGGCGGCCTGCGACGGCCAGGCTGCCGGTCCACCCGCCTCCTCCCCAACCGAGCCGGCGACGGAGCAGGTGGCAAAAGCTGAGCCGGCTCCCACCGAAACTCCGCTTCCGCCGTCACCAACTCCCAGCCCGCTACCCACCACAACGCCGGACCCCACGCCTGCCCCCGAGCCATCCTCAACCCCGACGCCGTCTCCCACAGCCCTGCCTTCACCAACTTCGACTCCACCCCCTACTTCCACTCCACTGCCGGAGCCGACGTCAACTCCCGCCCCCGAAGCAGTCGATCTACCACGCTGGGCCGGAACCATCTGCGCGGCGATGAAGGCCTTCGCAACGTACCCTGGCATCGCCCCCCGGAGGCGACGTGAACGCGATGACCATTGACGAGCGCCGTGCCCGCGCCCTGGGCCTGTCGCTCGCTATTGAGGTCGCAACTGGGTAAGTGATCGTGTCCATCACATCGGTGATTCCACCAGCCGAAGCGGCTGCGTATCACAACGCCCTGTTGGCACAGTTTTAAGGCTTCCATGATTTCGCGGTGGAGCAGCGACCAGCTTTGGAGGGTGCGAAATCAGCCGCCTTTGGGCTTGTCGTACAGGAGACCGAGAACGAGGTGATAGCGGCCAACCAGCTCATCAGTGACGACGCCAGGACTGCCCTGGCCTCATGCCTCGGGACATAGCGCGCCTGCGGGGAGTTCCGGCCAAACTCTCCACATCCCATGGCCGTGATAATCGCTCTGGATATCCCGGACCGCCGCCTGCTATCCCTATCCCTCGTCTACCTGCCGCCGGTATTCAGCCGCCCAGAAACCCGGGTCCGATTATCCCTCACCCCGGCGGCCAGCTCATCCCCCTGCGACCCAACACGTGGATGTGCAGATGCTCCACCGTCTGCCCGCCCTCCGCGCCCTCATTGATAACCACCCGATACCCGCTCTCATCGATCCCTTCTTGCCGGGCGATCTCACTCGCCACCAGCAACATCCGCCCCAGCAAATCGGCGTCCTTCGGATCGGTCGCCGCGATCCCGTCGATGTGCCGTTTCGGAATGATCAGCACGTGCGTCGGCGCCGCGGGCGCCACGTCCCGAAAAGCCAAATAGTCATCACCCTCCGCCACCCGGTCAGACGGGATTTCCCCGGACACGATTCCGCAGAACACACAGCTCATTCAAGCGCCTCCTGACAGAGCCGCAACCAGGGGCACGGCCTCCACCGTCCCATCCGCGCACACATGCAACCGGGCTGGGCCAAGCCCGCCGACGAGCGCGGCCTCACCCCATCCCACAACCCTCAGATAATTGTCGCTCAGGCCGGTCAGCGAACCATCGCTCTCCGACTCCCACAGAACTTCCCGCACAGTGTCAGAAAACCGGGCCGCGTAGCGGAAAGAGCGCTCGGCCCCCAGCTCAAGCAGCTCCGAAACCCGCGCTCGTTTTACCGATTCCTCTACGGATTCCGGGCTAAGCGCAGCCAGCGTGCGACTCCGTTTCGAATAAGGGAAAACGTGCAGCGACGCGAACTCCAATTCCTGGATCAACTCGACCGTCGCCGCGAAGTCGGCCTCGGACTCGCCCGGAAATCCCACCATCACGTCCGTGCCGATCGCCACCTCCGGCGACACCTCCCGCACCACGTCTATCAGCTCGCGGTACTCCCCCGTCGTATACGGCCGTCGCATCGCTTTCAGGATCGCATCCGAACCGCTCTGCAACGGCAGATGCAGGTGCGGGCAGAGCCGCGGATCGGAAAGCGAGTCGAGCAGCACCCGGTCGAAATCCATCGGCTCCACCGAGCTCACCCGCAGCCGCGGCAGATCGGTCTCCTCCAAAATTCGCGCGACCAGCCCACCAACCCGATCTCCGCTTTCCGGACATAGGTACCTCCCCAAACTCACTCCGCCGATCACCACCTCCGCCGCCCCCTCCTCCGTCAGCTCCCGAATCTGAGAAACTATTTCCCCCGCGCTCCGGCTACGCGACCTGCCCCTGGCCCGCGGCACTATGCAGAACGCGCAGACGTGGTCGCAGCCCTCCTGCATCTTCACGATGGGGCGGGTCCGCGACGCCTCCCCAAATCCCACTTGCCGGCCGGCGTCCTTGTCCCCAACCCCGGCCCCCGCCAGTTCGCAGATCTCCTCGATCATCCGGTCCTGATCCAGAATCGGATACACCCAGGCTCCGGGAAACAGCTCCGTCAGCCGTTCTTCCTGCACCGTCGCATAGCATCCCGTGATCGCAACCACCGCGTCCGGGTGATTCCGCAGCGCCCGGCTTATCGCCTGGCGGGCCTTGCGATCGGCCACGTGGGTGATCGTGCAGGTGTTCAGCATCACTGCGTCCGCCGGCGCGCCGAACGGCACGATCGCGAAGCCCCTGGCTCGAAACTTCCGCACCAGCGCGTCGCTATCCGCCTGATTGACCCGGCAGCCAAACGTTTTGAAGGCGATCGCCGGCTCCGCCCTACCCACGCTCGCCGCCTTCCGGCGTCGCCAGCCAGCCCAGATGACGCGCCGCCAACGTCGCGATCGCCATCACCGTCGTCTCCGCCCTGAGCACCCGACTCCCCAGCGACACCTGGATTCCGCCCAGTCGTTCCAGACTCTCGATTTCCCCCCGGGTGAATCCGCCTTCCGGTCCGATGATCGCCGCCACCACCGCATCCCCCGCAAGAAGCTCGTCCTCCAATGCCGGCGCCCCCGGTTCGGTGGACGGAATCAGCACCCGCGGCCCCAGCCGCTCGGCCACCGTCAGCACATCGTCACAGAACCGCAACCGGGGCAGGTGATACCCGCCGCATTGTTCCACCGCCTCCGCCGCCACTCGCGTCAATCGCTCCAGCAGCCGTCCATCTTCGCCTCCAGCCGATCGACGTACCGATCTTTCCGCCTCATAGATAATCAGCTCCGTCGCCCCCAGCTCCGTCGCCTTCTGCACCGCCAGCTCCGTGTTACCAGATTTCAACAGCGGCACCCCCAGCCACAGCTCCCCGGGCGGCGCGTCATGCTCAATCGAACGGACCGCC
>CAUYYU010000016.1:0-17751 GCA_963577415.1 Chloroflexota bacterium | reverse complement strand
AGGACAAGCTAAACCTGCCGGTGGTTCATCTGGATACCCCGCCAAACAAGTGGGTGAACTACAAACCCAAGGCTGAGATGCTGGTGCTGGACGACATCTTCCCCGAAGGGATCCAGATACCGGAGATATTCCAGGGCCGAAACATCGTTCATCTGCCCACCATGAAGACCCACGTCTTCACTACCATGACCGGCGCGATGAAGAACGCTTTTGGCGGGCTGTTGCACCGGAAGCGCCATTGGACCCACTCGGTCATCCACGAAACCCTGGTGGACCTGCTGGCGATTCAGCAGGAGATTCACCCGGGGATATTCGCGGTGGTGGACGGCACGTTTTCGGGCTCGGGGCCGGGGCCGCGCTGCATGGAGGTCGCCGAGCGGAACGTGATCCTAGCCGGGAGCGACCAGGTGGCGGTGGATGCGGTGTCGGCGCGACTGATGGGGTTCGATCCGGTGGAAATACCGTTCCTGCGGCTGGCTCATGAGCGCGGGCTGGGGACGGCCGATCTGTCTGAGGTGGAAATCGTAGGTGAGGATATCGAACGGGTGGCGTGGGAGGCGCAGAAACGGCGGGAGACGTTCGCCAGCCGGGGGCAGAAGCTAATCTACTGGGGCCCGCTGAAGCGGTTGGAGCGATTGCTGTTACGGACCTGGATCGCGCCGTGGTCGTACATGGCTTCGCGGGCGTATCACGATCTCTACTGGTACAACGTGGTGGGCCGGCGGCGGGTGGGGAAGGCGCTGAAGACAGAGTGGGGACGGCTCTTCCAGCGGTACTAGGCACGGGCGCGGGTCGAGGTGGGGGCGGGATCACGTAAGATGACCGCCATGCAACTCGGGGCGATCATAGCTACGGCACGACCGGCGCACTGGGCGAAGAATTCGTTCGTGCTGGCGCCGCTGATGTTCGCCCACAGTCTGGACGATCCGGAGGCGATTTGGAAGGCGCTGGTGGCGGCGGTGCTGTTCTCGGCGGTGGCGTCTGGGGTCTACTTCATGAACGACGCCTGCGATGCTCGCCGCGACCGGGAGCACCCGGCGAAACGCAGCCGTCCGGTGGCGATGGGCACGATTGGCCGGGTGCCGGCCGGCGCTGGTGGGATCGCGGTGATGATCGCGGCTACGGCCCTGGCGTGGCTCCTGAGTCTTGAGTTGGCGGTCGTGCTGGCGTTTTACGCCGGGTTGAATATTGCCTACAGCTTTTATCTGAAACGCTTTGCCTTGGTGGACATCATGGTGATCTCTTCGGGCTTCGTGCTGCGGGCGGTGGCGGGGGCGCTGGCGATCGAGGTGACGATTTCGGTGTGGCTGCTGGTGTGCACGTTTTTCGTGGCGCTGCTGATGGCGGCGGGTAAGCGGCGGGTGGAACTCGCTACGGTGGGAGCGGATTCGACGGCAACGCGGCCTTCGCTGGATCAGGCGAGAGTGGGCTTTTTCGACGCGGTGATGGCAGGGGCGGCGGGGGCGACGATGGTCTTCTACACGCTGTACACGGTGGCTCCGGGCACAGCGGAAAAATTTGGCGGGCGGGGTTTGATCCTTACGATGCCGTTCGTGGTCTACGGGGTGTGGCGTTACGTGCAGATGATCCACTCCGATGAGGCCGTGGAGAATCCGGCGACCGCGCTATTGCGGAATCGGGGGGTGCAAGCGGCGGTACTGGGGTGGGGAGTGGTGGTGCTGGCGATTATTTACGGTTTCAGCGGCGATCTGGGAGGGTTTGTCGAATAGGGGACGAGGTCCGGCGCCGTCGCTTCAGCGGCCACTGGCTGCTAGCCTATGGTCATGGTGGAAAAGTCCAGTGTGGACAACCTGCCCAACTCTCACATCAAGATAGCGCCGTACGACCCGGGATGGCCGGAGTGGTTTCAGGTCGAACGGACGCGGGTGATGGCGGCGCTGGGCGATCTGGCGGCGGCGGTGGAACACTCGGGCAGCACGGCGGTGCCGGGGATGGCGGCGAAGCCTATCCTGGACATCCTGGTTGGCGTGGATGACTTCAAGGACACCCCGCGCACGATCCCTCCTCTGGAGGATCTCGGGTATGAATACCACGGTGAATTGAGGCCGGGCTGGCTATTTTTCCGCACGGACCATCCACACGATCGACACCTGCATGTGGTGGAGCGGGACGGGCAAGATTGGTGGTCGCAATTGGCCTTTCGCGATGCCCTGAGGGCTGATTCGAAGCTGGTGACGGATTACGAGCGAGTCAAGATCGACCTGGCCGAGCGCTTCGCCGACGATCGGGCGGGCTATACGGCGGGCAAGGGCGAATTCGTCAATTCGATCCTGGAGCGGGTGCGGGCAGAACGGGAATCCTGAGGGAGAGCCTTCGGTACGGCGGCGTCGCTCAGGCGGCTCCGGCCGGGACGCGGCAGTAGGTCTTGATCCGGTCCCAGACGGCGTCGGCCTCCTCGTTGGTGGCCTCCACGAACGGCGGGGCCATGGTGCGGGAGCAGAGCCCCATTTTTTCTAGGGCGGCCTTGGCCACGGCCGGGCCGGACGGCTGCGCGCCCAGATGCACCAGGAAGTCCGCAGCGTCGCGCTGATGGCGGTTGGCCTTTTCGAGATCGCCGGCCACGAAGGTCTCGTAAATATCGACGGAGAGGTGTGGCACGACGTTCTGCGGCAGGCCGATGCAGCCGTCGGCGCCGTTGATGAGGGCGTCTACTAGGTGGTAGTCGCTGCCGAGCAAGACGGGAAAGCCGGCGTCGTCGCGGACGCGCGTTAGAACTTCGTGGAGGTAGGTGGTGAGGCCGCCGCTGTCCTTCATGCCGGCAACGCCGACATCACGCAGGCGGAGCACGGTGTCGGGATCGGCGGAGAGCTTGGTCATCCCTGGAAAGTGGTAGTACATGATCGGGATGCCGGAGGCGGAGATCAGGCGCTCGAACCACGCGACGATGGCGTCCTGGCCGATCGGGAAGTAGTAGGGTGCGACGACCAGGGCGGCGTCGGCACCGGCGCCTTCGGCCTCTTTGATCTGTTCCATGGTGGCTTTCAGGTTAGGCAGGCCGGCCCCGGCGATCACCGGCACCCGGCCGTTGACGGCCTCGACGACGGTGGAAATGGCGGCGCCGCGCTGGTCCCAATCGGCGCCCTGCATTTCGCCGGAGCTGCCCAGAATGACCATGCCGTGGACGCCGCTATCAAGGAAGAAATCGACGATGCGACGTTGGGCGTCGTGATCGATCCGGACGTCGGGCGTGAACGGGGTGACCATGGCGGGCATTGAGCCCCGGATGCGGCTGACGGCGTCATTCATGCTTTCTTCGCTTTCTTGGTTCAGGGCCGGGTGAGCAGGCGGACAATATCTTCCACGCAATTTTCGGCGAGCCGGCGCAGCTCCGCTTCGGTGCGGACGTTGATGGGATGCTGGACCTCGATGAAGGGATACCAGGGAGCGCCCTGGTTTTCGAGCATCTTGAGAGCGGTTGGCCGGAATTCATCGGTGATCAGCGCGGCGGCCGGCAGGCCGCGGCGTTCCAGTTCGACTCCGTCGAGCACACTGCCCGCACTGCACGAGCCTCAGTCGCCGATCCCGGTCACGGCGAAATGGCAGCGCTGGACCAGCTGGTCGAGGATGTCGGCCGGGGCGGAGGTGGAGGAGTCGGACTTGGCGGCGATGACGAGTTCGGCGACTCCGTGCCGCTCCCGGAGGATTTCGCCCACAAAGAAGAGAATCCTATCCGAGTTGGGCTTGGAGTTGTCCAGCAGGCCGACGATTTTCCCGTCCAGGCCGCCAGGACGGGGGGCGAGCTCCAGGCCGCCCGCTTCCGGCTCGATGGTTGGGTCCAGCACGAGCAATCTTTCGGCGATGGCCATTCTCAGTTACTCCCTGCACTGGTTGACTCCCCCAGATTGACACATTCTTCCACAGTACGGGTAACGGCGAGACAACGATGGCGGTGCGCCCAGCTGAACGTGAGGGCGGAAAAGCGCCCCCCGGAGCCACCGGCGGCAACCACCAAGATGTCGCCTGGTTCGGAGATGGTGTCGTCGGGCCGGTGGCGAAAGAGGGCGTCGCGCACGTCGTCCTTATCCAGACCGGCGCCGGCGAGGGTCTGGCGATGCTCGCCGGCGATGATTACAACAACTTGGCACCCGGTCCCGCCGACCATGCCGGTACGGTTGAGGTGCGAGGCGAAGTGGGCGAGGATGGCGTCCGGGTCGGAATTGACGTGGTCGCTGATTTGCACGGTGGAAAGGCCCCAGAAGGTGGTCACGGCGCCCTGGGCCGGCTCGAGGCCGCGGGTGACGTGCAGGGGATTCCAGTGGGAATCGGATTCGTCCTCGGCGATGCACCAGGAATATTTGCCGGCGTGGCCCAGGGTGGAGCGGTCGGCCTGTCCCGGGATGGAGCCGGCGCAATTCATGAGGATGAGGCGGAGGGCGCGGCCCACGGTGGCGTTGGCGCGATTCCCCTGACCCAGGACGTTGCTGCCGGAATTGAATCCCAGCCGGGTGGTTGGAGGACCGTTGACGATAAGGAGCAGACCGGAGCCGCCGGTGCTGGCGGTGGGGCCGTGGGGATTGGATTCGGGAGCGCAGAAGGCCTCCACGCCGGCCAGTACGACGGGCAGGTACTCGGGCCGGCAGCCGGCCATGACGGAGTTGATGGCGACCTTCTCGACGGTGATGGCGCGGCGGCGTTCGGGAACACGGCCCACGATCTCGTCGGGTTCGCGCCGGGTGAATTCCAGCGCCCGAGCGACGAGCTCGGGGGTAGGCGGGACGATGGGCAGGCCATCGGTCCAGCCTCTGGAAAAGTAGAGTTCTTGAGCGGCGAGGAAGTCGTCGACTTCGATGCCAGCGGCGGAGAGAGTCATGGGCGAATCAATTCGGCGCTGACGAATCTTCGTCGGAATCCGTTTCGTCGTCGTGGACGACTTCGATCTTGATGCGCACGGTCTTGCCAACGTATTCGAGCAGACGACGGCTGAGGTGGAAGTGGCGGCCTTTCACGTCCCCCGCCCACACGGAGTAACCGGTCCCCTCCTCCATGCCGCGTACCCGCTTCACCTCGCCAACGCCTTCCTCTTCGTCTTCAGGTTCGCCGTTGACGGCGGGGGCGTCCTCGCTGATTTCAATCACCTCTTTCGTGGACACTATTATGCGACCAAGTCAGCCGTATCGAAAGTCGCGGTGGGGGATGGCGGAGCATCCATCCTTCGGGAAGCTAGCGAGCGGTGAAGCGCACGCATCCGCGGACGATTGTGGTGTGGAATTTCGTGGTTGATGCGGGCGGAGCTAGATACCCGTGGCGGCGTCGGCCTCCGACCGTTCTAACGCCGGGATTGATGGGACGGGTCAGTCTCCTGCGATCTCGCAGAGGGCCGGATCGACGAGGTTGCGAGCGGTGCTGGTGGCGGCGTAGACCCAGAGCATGACCATGGGGTCGGTGGGATGGTCGTTGGTGAAGCGATGTGGCGATCCGGCGGGGACGAAGGCGGTGTCGCGGGCGCGCATCAGGGTTCGCTGGCCGTCGACGAAGATGGTGGCCTCTCCGCTCAGGATCGTTATCGATTCGTCGAAATCATGGGTGTGGCAGGGCAGCCCGGCGTCGGGTCGGAAGGTCGCGGTGCCCACCCGCAGATTGTTGGAGCCGCTGTCGTCGCCGGTGAGAATCTGGACGACCACGCCATCGCCCAATTCCTGCTGGGGTATGGCGGCGCTGTCGGTGATGTGTGCCATTGGGATGACCTTCCTTGGGTGGTGGTGGGATCCGGATAGCGTCCGGGAGGGCGATTGGAAAAGTCACCGATCAGTGTATGTGAACAGGGGCCGGTGAGCCGATAATGGGAAGGCGTTGCGTCCCGAGGCCGTTGCTATACTCGCCCGGGAGCGGCGCCTTCTTGGAGAGGTGCCCGAGTGGCCATAAGGGGTCCGTCTCGAAAACGGATAGGCGTGAAAAACGCCACGTGGGTTCGAATCCCACCCTCTCCGCCGCGGCACGGTAAGCGGCCGCCAATCCGCTCCCTATGGAGAGGTCGCATAGTGGACTAGTGCGCGCGCCTGGAAAGCGCGTAGGGTAATCCCCTCGTGGGTTCGAATCCCACCCTCTCCGCCAATCTCGGCGGCTTCGCCGAAATTTGATGTCCGCGCCCGGCGTGTGAACTTTGTGTTAATTCTTGCCGAACTCCCCCGTAAGCGCTGATATCCTGCGGGTTCCCGTGAGCGAGAGCAATCGAACTTCCGAAGGGTCGGATGTCTTTCCAGAGAAAATGGCTGTTGGCGATTCCGGTCGTCGTGGTATTGATGGCGATGATGTGGATCGTTGCGCGTCCAACCGAAGAGAGCGCGAGCCGGTCTCGATCCGCCGACGCCGGTATCACGCCGCCGGCCACGGCGTCTACGCCGGCGCGGACGGTGCGCGTTACGGATTCGGAGGACCCCGAACCGGCGGCGAATGCAACCGCCATCCTCGAAGCGCCAACTCCCGCCAGGGCTCGGGAGCCCGGTCCTTCCTCCGTGCTCGATAGGGTCGATCTCAGCGGTCGGGCGAGCGAGGTCCTTGTTGAGCCGGATGACAATTCGCCCCTTCCTCCCGGTTACATCACGCCGGACCTAGTCACACTGCCGTCGGCCAACCTCTTCATCGGCTACGACATCGAGGGCACGAAATACCTACACTTCGAGAATTCGATTCTCAATCTGAGTCTCGTACCGCTAGAAGTGCATGGAACCCTGAATCCGAGAACGAATGTCACCGACGTTAAGCAGCGTATCTATGCCGAGGACGGCGCTTATGTTGATCGCCCGATCGGCTCGTTCTTTTATCATCCCGATCATGAGCACTGGCACATCGACGCCATCGCCGAGTACCAGCTCTGGTCGGTGGATTCCGAAGGCTTGATTGGAGAGCCGGTGGTGGCGGCGCGAAAGGCGAGTTACTGCCTGTGCGACGACGCCCATTTTTCCGGCGATCCACATCCGGAAAGCTGGCCCGACGTGCCGGTCTACGGACGATGCGAGACGGTCATTCAGGGGATTACGCCAGGCTGGATCGATATCTATGACTCCAACACCCCGGGGCAGCTCATCGATATCACCGGCCTTCCCGATGGCGCGTACGCGCTGGTCAGCCGGGCCAATCCGGATGACGTGGTATACGAATCAGATATCCGGAACAACATCGCCATCCCCTTGATTGAGATCTCCGGCGATCAGGTCTTTCTGATGAGATCGATGCCGAAACTACCGCCGGCCTTCTTCTTGTCCTGAGCATCGCGGCCTCTGCGAAGCCCGTTGGTGATGCACGGCTTTTGACCCGGGACGGCCGTTTCATCAAAATCGAAGCGGCTGCAGATTGGGGGCAAGCGTCAGGATGGTCAAACGGTGATCGTAGATACCCATCATCATCTCTGGTTGATGGACGAATCCGACCTGCGGTGGCTTACGCATAAGGCTCGCGCCGAAGGCGGGCCGCATCTGAAGGATTTTGGTCCGGAAGAGATGCGCAAGACCTTCGCCACGGTGGGCACGCAACTTTCCGTGCTTGTCGAAGCCTGGTCGGCGGAGGCCGACCAGCATTACTGGTTGGAGGTGGCCGAGGATGACGAGACGATCCGCGGGGTCATCGCTTCGGGGGATTTTTTCTCGCCGGGGGTGGGTGCATTGACAGACCGCCTTCAGGCACACTCCAAATTTCGTGGGCTTCGACTGGCTACTGAGGGAATCGTTGATCCGGACATCCTGACTTGGGACGATATTCGCGGCGGTGTACGCGAACTTGCAGCCCGGGACAATGTATCGCTCGATTTGCTGGTGACCATCGATCACCTAAAGGACGTACCAAGATTGGCCGAGGAGAACCCCGAACTGCCGATGATCCTGAACCACCTGGCCAAGCCGCAGACCGCCGAATCCGGATATTTCGTGCCCTGGGCCGAACATATCGAGCTGCTGAAGCCTTATCCGCAGATAAAGTTCAAGATCTCGGGCATGCTGACGGAGGCCGGGCCGGAGCCGTCGGCCGATCTGCTGCGGCCTGCCGTGCAATTCATGATCGAAACCTTCGGATACGAGCGTTTGATGTGGGGAAGCGATTGGCCGATGTCCCTGCGGGCCGGCTTCTACCGGGTAAATTTCGAGATGACGATGGACGCCATGGGACCGATGACAGAAGAGGAGGAGGCGGCGTTCTTAAGTCAGAACGCGCTTGCCTTTTACCGGATTGACTTACCAGCGGAAGGCGAACTTAATGCGGATTGACTGTCACCACCATTTCTGGGAGATGTCGGCGGAGTGGGAGGCCAAGATGAAGGCCGGGCAGCGGGAGCCGGCTGATGTATGGATGGCGGATCACGGCCCGACCCGCCTGGCCGAGGAGATGGAAAAGGTAGGCATAGAGAAGACGGTGCTGGTGGAAGCGTGGGACTATGACCGCGAGCTGAATATCCACTGGATGGAGCGAGCCGAAGAGCTGGATATGGTGGGCGCGGTCATCGGCTGGGCGGACCCGTTCGCTCTGGACTTCGGCGAGTTGCTGGACGATTATGTGCGGTTTTCCAAGTTTCGTGGTGTTCGGTTTCGGGGGAAATTCGTGAGCGATCCGGACTGGCTGCGACAGCCGGAGGCGCACCGCGCCATCCGCGAGCTCGCGTCCCGCGACGGCCTTTCGCTTGATCTGCACGTGGCGAAGCCGTTGCTGACCGAGTTCCCGATCATCGCCGAGGAGAACCCTGACTTACCCATGAACTTGAATCACCTATCCAATCCGCAGCTGGACGAAGCCGGCTATTTCGAGCCGTGGGCGGCGCTGATGGAGCCCCTGCGCGAAATCCCGAATCTCACGTTCAAAGTCTCGGCCATAACCGAGTTCGCCGGGCCGGAGCCGACGGTCGAACTCCTGCGGCCGGTGGCGAAATTCATGGTGGAGACCTACGGGTGCGATCGCTTGATGTACGGCAGCAACTGGCCGGCGTGCAGGATGGCCACGGAGTACCAAGAAACGTTCGAGTTGACGATGGCGGCGGTGGGGTCCCTACCGGCAGCCGACGAGGCGCGAATCCTCGGTGGGACCGCGGTGGAGTACTACCGGATCGCCTAGCAGGCGCAGCCCATTTACGTTTGGCGAGGACCGCTGCCGACCTGAAAGCGAGAACGCCGACACAGCCGCTGGCATAGCCGGATTATTTGGAGAAGGTCGCCGGGCACGATCAAGAGGCCGGAACGGCCTACTTGGACATGGCCTTCAGTGCGTCGTAAGCGGGACGATGGCCGCCACTAGAGTGCAGGATGCCGAAGCCGTATTTCTCGTCGGTGGGACCCACGACCGACTGGAAATTGAGATTCCAGACGAACATGTGGGTGACGTACGGATACTCGTTTCGCACCTTCTGGAACGCCCGCACCAGGAACGTCGCCTGGTCCTGGTGCGTGTTGTACGCGGAGTACTCGTAGCTGGGCACGGTTTCGCTGGCCGGCGTCGAGCTCCAGCCGAACTCTGTGAACCAGATCGGCTTGTTGGGGTCCCCCTGGCCGACCATGATCGCCTTGATCTCCACGAAGCGGGTGAAGAAGAAACTCGCGTGGTTGTTCCAGCCCGGCACGTTGCGATTGTTGGCTCCACCGAGCGTGTCATCCGGAGCGTTCGCCCCGCCGTTGGGATGGATCCCAATCGCATCGAAGAAATTCCCTATGCCGGGAAACTCCTCGTAGGCCCGACGGACATAAGTGGCGTCATCGATGCCGATATTGGGATCATTCACTCCCGTCGGAGTCGGCGCGCCAAATAGCACCGTCACGCTCGGGTCAACCGCCTTGATCGCTTGGTATGCCGCCTTCAACATCTGGCCATAGTGATTGAACGCGCTGCTGTCCAGGAAGCCCCACTCATGGAATAGGTTGGCCTCATTCCAGACTTCCACCGCGTGCACCTTCCCCGGGTAGCGCTGGATCAGCGTCGTCATGAACGGCGCGATGTCCGCGGCGACGGCCGGTGGGCCGTGCGACACGCCCGGCGCCAGCGACCAACTCGGCGCCGAGACCACGCTGACCAGTAGCTTCAGCCCCTTCGCGCTCGCCGTATTTACCACCTCGTCGTAGGCAGCCCAGTTGTAGACGCCACGACTGGGCTCAATTTCCGACCAACGGAACTGTTGCTTGGTCCAGTTGAAGCCAGCTTCCACGATCTTGTCGGTGGCGGCGTTGGCGCGGCCGCCAAGCATGTGGGCTTGCATCCCGTAGCCCACCAGGCCGGGGACCGGCTCCGGGATCACTGGTTCCGTCGCCGCTTCTTCTTCCTCTTCTTCTTCAGTTTCTTCCGGTTCTTCATCGCTGGCCAGCGCCGGGGTCCCGTCGGTCACCTCATAGCCGGCGCGGGCCTGTTCGATGCTGACCGGCTGCACGGCGGCGCCGGTGAAGATGTTGAATTCCTTCATGAAGTCGCCGGTGTTGCCCAAGCAGGCTTCGCCCAGCGGGCAGCCGCCGCCGGCGGCGGTCCAGACCTGGAACACCTGCCGCTGGGAGCGCAGCACCTGCACGTTGCCGAAGTCGCCGTAGCTGATCGGCAGGCCGTAGAGTTCCAGCCAACTCGTCTCGGCCAGGAAGCGCGCCTTGATGGTGGGGTTCTGGTCCAGGATCGCCAGGTGGTTGTTGACTATGGCCTCAAAACCTGCCGGAGTACTCGGATCGTACTGGCCGTCGGCCGCGAGGGCGACGTGTACCGGCACCTGCCGGACCTGCGCCAGGGCGCCGTCCAACCCGGCGACGTTGAGGATGTCGAGGATGTTCAGAAATTGGACTGAATTGGTGGTCGGATTCCACTGCATCACCACCTTCTGGAACGCCTGCGTGGTGAGGCCGGCGTAGAGGAAGCGGTGTGAGACGGGATAGCCGACGTTGCTGAGACCGAGACGCTGGAAGGTCTCGTAAAAGGTGATGCCGTCGTTGTTGGTGACGGCGTAGCCATTGCCCGTTTCCTGGCCGGTCTGGCGGTAGAAGTGGCCGCCGGGGATGGCCTCGTCGTCGGGCAGTTCGTCAGCGCCGGTGACGGCAACCGTGAGCAACCCGGCGATGAGGAGGCCGGCCAGGATGCGAAGGATTCTCGTCACGAGGTCGCCTTTCTTTTGGGAAACGCCGGGATGTGCGGAGAGCGTGCCGGAAAGGAATAGGCTTGAATTCGCTCCGTCTAGACTAACGCGCCTTCACCGCCGGACGTTACCGCGCGAATGTAGGCGCTGGTGGTGAGGCGGTCAAGTGTCCGGCCACCCTCTGGCGGGCTAATCGAGGGGGGTGGGGCGGGGTTGGAGCGTGGCGGTCAGCGTGATTCGCTCGCCACCACGGTCAACAAGGAACTCGATCACTTCTCCGACGGGAATCTGCCAGATTGCCTTTCCGAGGGTCGTGCGGGCGTCGAGTTCCTGACCGTTCACGCTGAGGATGATATCGCCTTCGTCCAACCCGGCTGCGCGCGCGGTGGAATCGGCCACCACGGCCACAACCAACGCGCCGCGATCAACGTGCAGGCTCTCCTCTTCCCTGATCTGGGCGTTGATCACGGAATAGCGGACTCCCAGGTAGCCGTGATCGGTGGAGCCGATGTCGATCAGTGCGTTGAGATGCAGTTTGATGTCCGAGATAGGCAGGGCGAAGCCTATGCCTTCGGCGCCCTGCTCCTTGCCGGTGTTCATGCCGACGACTTTGCCGTTCAGGTTAAGGAGCGGCCCGCCGCTGTTGCCGGAGTTGAGCGAGGCGTCGAGCTGAATCATGTTGATGAGATCGATGCGGATTTCGCCGTCTTCGGTTTCGACCCGGTTGGGGAAACTGCGCCCGAGCCCGCTGACGATTCCGGCGGTGACGGTACCCTCGAAACTGCGAAGCGGACTGCCGATGGCGATGACCTGCTCGCCGGGTTGCAGGAGGTCGGAGCTGCCGAGTTCGAGGGCGGGGTAATTGCCCGGTTGGGCCCGCAGTATGGCCGTGTCCATGTAGGGATCGCGCCCGATCACGTCCGCTTCCAGGAAAGTGCCGTCGAACATCACAATGCGGACCGAATCCTGCCCCTGTACGACGTGATTGTTGGTCAGCAGCAGGCCGGATGAATCGAAAAAGAATCCCGTGCCCGATGAGAATCCGGGGAATGGTCGCCCTTCCACCTCGGCGACGTTTCCGGGGTTCAGATTCAGAATTGTCACGACGGCCGGCAGAGCGTCGGCGGCGACGGCCGGGATTGCCTGGCGTCCTGAAGTCGTGCTGCCAATTGGCGCTGGCTGGGTTACGACCTGCACGACCTCGGGATATTCTGGGGCGGCTCGCTGACCGGCCAGGAAGCCGGCGGCGCCACCAGCCCCGGCGGCCAGGAACACGGCCAACGCCAGCCAGAAGTAGAACAGGC
This sequence comes from Chloroflexota bacterium, assembly GCA_963577415.1. Lineage (GTDB taxonomy): Bacteria > Chloroflexota > UBA11872 > UBA11872 > VXNJ01 > JASLPR01. The sequence continues at coordinate 5,409 of CAUYYU010000016.1, read as the reverse complement.
CGGGTAGGGTGAGCTTGCGCGGCTCCGGCGCGGACTCGGGATCTGTCGATGGGGTGGGAATCTGAGGTTCGCTCATGGGTGAGTGGGGCTGCGCTTGTGCAAGAGAATGCTACCGGCTGGATACAAGGAACCGGGTTGGACAATTCACATTTCGCGTCGGACTCGAGATGGCGACCTTAAATAGTACCCTCAGATACGTGCGCTGTGGCGCCCGGGATCGGTAGCATTGGGGTGATTCTCTAGGAAACGAATGTGGAGGTCGGCTCGGAACCGGCCGTGATTCATACCGAAACGGGGTAGGCGGGTGAGCGCTTTTGCTGATGCGGGGCCGGCCCTGGCCGGGCGGCTGGCCGATGTATTGAAAGTTGACGTCCCGTCGGTAACGGCGCAGACGGAGCGGTTCGTCTATCGCGAAATTAGCGAGGCGGGACTGGCTAAGGCGGTGGTAGCGCTGTCGGGCGGAATCGATTCGGCGGTGGTGTGCGCAATGTGCGCGCTGGCGATGGGGCCGGACAATGTGGTCGCGGTGATGCTGCCTTATAAGTCCAGCAGCGAGTCGAGCCGGACGGACGCCCGGCTGATGATCGAGCGGTTGGGCGTGCAGTCGGCCGAGGTGGAGATCACGCCGATGGTCGATTCGTTCGCCTCGATGCGACCCGCCGCCGGGGCGCTGCGAATGGGGAACGTGATGGCGCGGTGCCGCATGATCGTCGCCTACGACTTCTCGGCGGAGGTCGGCGGGCTGGTGGTGGGCACCTCCAACCGAACCGAGACCCTGCTGGGCTACGGCACGATCTTCGGTGACGACGCCTGGGCGATCAATCCGGTTGACGGGCTGTATAAGACGCAGATCAGACAGATCGCTGTCGAGCTGGACATCCCGGAATCCATCCTCGCGAAGCCGCCAAGCGCCGACCTGTGGGTGGGGCAAGAGGATGAGGAGGATCTGGGCGTCAGCTACGAGGATGTGGACAAGATCCTCTATCTGCTGCACGACGAAAGACGCCCGCCGGACGAGGTGAAGGCGATGGGCCTACCGGCGGAATTGATTGACGGCATCGTGGCGCGGGTGGCCAAGAACGCGTTCAAGAGCGTGCCCGCTCCGGTGGCCGAGTTGGAGCTTTAGCAAGCCGGCGATAATTCCGATTCGCATCGCAAAGAGCTTTGAAAGAGCGCCAGAGGGTCCCCGAGGGAGCCGTGAGTGTCGGAAAGCTCCCCGAAAGAGCTCCGAAGGAGTCGTTGACCGTGGGTGACGCCGCGATCAAACTAGGCGAGCGTCCGCTTCCAGCGCGAAAGGCTGCCAATTGCCCAGGGTTCTGATGGGCCGGCCGATGGCCGAGGTCTGGATTCCCGACTTCATGCACAAGTTCACCGATGCCGGTTGGGAGGTCGTGGTGAGCGCGGCGGAGCCGCCGCTGTCGGCGGAGGATTTCGTAGCCGACGCGCCCGGCTGCACGGCGATCATGGCGAACGGTTCGGACGTGGTCTCTCGGGAGGTCATCGAGGCAGCGGGGGACAGCTTGAAGGTGATTGCGCGGACGGGTGTGGGTTTCGACAAGGTAGATGTGGATGCGGCCGCCGAGCACGGCGTGGCGGTGACTACCACTCCCGGCTCGAACGGCGAGACTGTCGCCGATTTCACCTTGGGGCTCATGCTGGCCTGCTCGCGTCTGATTCCGCAGCTCAGCAACTCTCTGAAGGGTGGAGAGTGGGACCCGCTGAAGGGGAACGATGTGTTTGGCAAGACGCTGGGCATCGCCGGGCTCGGTCGAATTGGGCAGGGTGTGGCCCGGCGGGCGGCGGCGTTCAGCATGGAAACCCTGGGCTACGACCCCTACGTCGACGCGACGACCATGGCGACCATGGGCATCCGCAAGGTGGAGCTGGAGGACCTGCTGGGCCGGTCGGATTTCATCACTCTACACATGCCGGCGAACGAGGAAACCAGCGGCATGATCGATTCCGCCGCCATCGAGTTGATGAAGCCATCGGCGTTCTTGATAAATACGGCGCGGGGTCCGCTGATCGACGAATCGGCGCTGGTGGAGGCGTTGAAATCGGGTCGCATCGCGGGAGCCGGTTTGGATGTATTCGCCGATGAGCCGGTGGAAAGCTCGCCGTTGTTCGAGCTGGATAACGCCATCGTCAGCCCGCACATCGCCGGCAACACCGCCGAGAGCATGACCCGCATGGCCGAGCGCGCCGTGGACAACGTGATCGCCGTGGCCTCCGGGACCTGGCCCCGGGAGTTCGTGGTGAACGGTGTCTACAGCGACTGAAAGGTCTGCCCCGGTGGGAACGCTCTACATGGTGGCGACGCCCATTGGCAACCTGGCCGATATCACCGATCGGGCCCGGGAGGTGCTGGGAAGCGTGGAGGTGGTGGCGGCCGAAGACACCCGGCGCACCGGCAAGCTGTTGCAGGCGCTGGGTATTCGCACAAAGCTAATCTCGCTGCACGGGGACAGCTCGGCCCGCCGGATCGAGCGGGTGGTGGAGCTGCTGGAGCATGGTGATGTTGCCTACTGCACCGACGCCGGCTCGCCGGAGGTGTCGGACCCGGGCGCGACTTTGGTCTCGGCGGTTCGCTCGTCAGGGCATTCGGTGTCCCCCATCCCCGGTCCTTCGGCCCTGACTGCGGCGCTCTCGGTTTCGGGAGTGGAATCCGCCGGGGCCGTCTTTCTGGGTTTTCTGCCCCGGCGGAAGTCTCGCCGCCGCGAAGCGCTCGAAAGCGCCGCCGCGACCGGACTGCCAGTCGTAATGTTCGCCTCCCCCCGCCGCGCCGCGGCCCTGGCCGAAGAATGCGTGGTCGTCTTCGGCGAGGCCGCCCGGCTGCTGGTCTGCCGGGAAATGACGAAGTTGCACGAGGAGATAGTGGAATCGACGTTGGGCGAGGCGGCCGGGCTGGAAGTGCTCACGAAGGCGCGGGGCGAGTACGTGCTGGTGGTGGGACCGGGGGCGCTGGCCGTGGTCGAGGCGACGGACGCTGAGGTGGCAGCCGCCGTGCGGGAGCGGATGGAGGCCGGTTCGTCGCTCCGGGACGCGGCCGACTCCGTCGCTGCTGAATTGGACGTGCCTCGCCGCCGGGCCTATCAGCTGGGACTGAAACCGCGCGAGTGATCTGGCGGCCACCAGCGGTCGCTTGCGAGCTTTCCCCCCTGATTCTCCTTTGAGGCGCTAGGGTAGAGTCCAATTTCAATGGATGGAAGCAGCAGATTGGAGGGACGGGAAATGACCAGCGGAGAATCGGACCACATGGCGGTGGCGCGAGCGGCGGTGGAGCACGAGGAGTTCGCGCAGACTCGCGGCTCCCTGGAGAACGACGCCGCCTACTTCGCCGCGATGACCAAGGCCATCTCCCGGGCCGGGCTGAACTGGAAGGTGATCGAAAATAAATGGGACGGCTACCTGGCGGCGTTCGAGGGGTTCGACATCGACCTGGTAGCGAAGTACGACGGCGAGGACGTGGAGCGGCTGATGGCGGACACCGGCATCGTGCGGAACCGGAAGAAGATCCTCTCCACCATCACCAACGCGCAGGAGATTCAGGGTCTCATCAAGGAGCACGGCTCGATCGAGGACTACCTGAAATCACTTGCGCCGTCTGGCGAGCAGGCGGCGATCAAGGAACTCAGCAAGCGCTTCGCCCACCTGGGGCCGTCAACCTCTGCGATGTTCCTCTGGATGGTCGGCTACGACATGCCCGAGCACGCGGCGTACATGCTCGCGAAGTACGGGGAGTAGAAGCGAATAGCCGCCCCTGACTCGGGCTGGTTGACGGCCTAACGATGTCAGGCGATCTACTGACGGTCTCTGGCGTAGTCCATCAGGTACATGTCACTCAGAGCGGAGCCTGTCACCAAATTGAAGACTGATGCACCATAGGCGAGTCCGAAAGTTACGACCTGCCTAGTCTCCACGTACGATTTCCCCGCCGTCGTCGCTCTCCTCGTCGAGGAGTGTGTAGGCTTCGCGCTCGCCGAAGACCATCCGGATTATTTCCCTGGAGTCAAATCGCAATAGAGGAGAGCCGCTCACACCCTTTGGCGCAGGTAGATCGAGCTCAAGAGTCGCATCTGTCCCGAAGTCGAGTCGCCCATGCTCCCAGTGGAAATCGAACTGGTGCATAACGTACCCCTGTAGATATCGAGGATGGAGCGTGATGTCCATTTGTCCATGGTCGGATCTCTTCACATCTTCGAACGGATAGCCGAGCACCCAGACCTGCGTTCCACGCGGGAATTCGATATTCTCAGTGAGCGGGAGCCGGTGAATCGGCTCAAAGTCGACCTTTGCTGTGGCAATGTCGCTACCTCCGCGTTTTTGGGAGATGCTCGAGAGGACGGCGATTTCCTCAGGTCCATCTCCGAGGGCAGAGTATCGCGCGACCGCATACACGTGATCATCGTCCAGCTTTGTGCAAACACAGTGCCAAGCGGTAAGCAGGAGATTCTCGGCTGCCAAGAAGCCAGTGCCGGCCACACGCACGGCTTCCTCAAGGTTGTTTCTGGGCGAGACCATTATTGGCAACACGTCTTGATCGATACTTGCGATCAGGCCGTGATTTCATCCAACAACTCGGCAAGTTCTCTGTAGGTCCTCTCGCCTTTGAGGGCCTCGAAAAGGATTCCTACTACGGAGCCATTTTCAAGTGTTGCCTGCAGGAGTATTCCCGAACGCTTTCTACGTCCAAGAAGTGGCTGCCGAGCGCCGCAAGAGGAGCTATCGGCAATACCGGCGTAAGCCCGACCCACACACCAGTGCGCATGTTTCTCGCGAGACTGCGCGCGTCTTTTCCGATGTCCTTGAGGAAGGTTGCGTGGAGGCCGTCGGAGCGCAGCTTGATCAACCCGTCAATCTTCAGTCCCAGCAGATCCAGGCCGAACCAACCGCGCCGCCGACTCCACTGCGCCACTTCGAATTCTTTCGGACCTTTGACGTCCGGCAGCCCACCCAGATAGCGAAGTCTTACGATAGCGCCCATTTGACGAACTACTTCATTGCAGCGGAGCTGAGACTACCGCACTCCTCAGCCAACTGGAGACTAGTGGCTTCGTTTAGAACGCGAAGGCCGCGATCGCTGAGCCCCTACTCCCCCGCCAGAGCCTCCGCCTGGGAGACCATTTCGTCGAGGAGGCTGAGGCCGCCGTGCCAGAAGCCGGGGTCGTTGATGTCGACTCCCAGCGGCGCGACGAGTTCCGACGGCGACACGGAGCCGCCCTTGCTCAGCATCTCCATGTAGCCGGGCACGAAGGCGGCGCCCTTCTCCTCGTATAGCCGGTAGAGCGCCAGCACCAGTAGCTCGCCGAAGCTATAGGCGTAGGTGTAGAACGGCGTGTGGATGAAGTGCGGGATGTAGCGCCACCAGTGGCTGTAGTTGTCGGTGAGGGTCACGGTGTCGCCGTGCAT
>CAUYYU010000015.1:0-18750 GCA_963577415.1 Chloroflexota bacterium | reverse complement strand
TGGACGGGCGACGAGTGCGGATTATAGCGGCAGGGTGCGCGGACGAAGTGGATCCGCCGGGAAGACACTTCGAGGTGAAGGAACTGGTGAGATCAGTCGCGGGGTGGTCGGACGAAATGGACGCGCAGGGAGGAATCTTCGAGGCGGGCGGTGGTGTGCTGGAAACGCATCATGGAGCGAGGCAGGACGATGTGGCGTTTCATGGAGCCCATGCGGACGACGAGCTCGTCTCCGGTGCGAATGAGATCGATGTCGGCTTTCTCGATCTGGTGGGCGGGGATGACGACGTCGCAACCGTCGTCGGTCTGGTCGATGTGGAAGGCGCGGCCACGGTGCATGAACTCGGTGGGCTCGCGATCGCCGAAGAGGGCCTCGGCCATCTTTTCGAGCATGGGCAGGCCGAGGACCTCGCCGGGGAAAAGGGGGACTTCAAGAATGGGGACGGGGGCAAAGATTTCGTGGACGGTCTTAAGATGCTCGGCCTGCAGGCGCCGCCAGGTTTCCAGGAAGGGATCAGTGACGCTGTCGGGGATGACGCGATTTACGATGACGGCGTCGGCGGAGTGGTCGTAAAGGGACAGGTAGGTGAAATTGCGCTGGGATTCCTTGATGACCATTTTTTCGAGGTTGAGGACGAGGCGTACGGACGAGAGATCGCGGTTTGAGAGCAGGGTTTGGAGTTTTTCCAGGTAGTTGACGAGATCATCGACGGCGGCGAAAACCGCGTCCTCGGGAATGGGGATGTTTGTGACGGCGCGGACGAATGGACGAGCGACCTTCGCCACGGTGCGCTCGAGGGGCAGGAGCTTGTCGATCCACCAGCGGGCGACGTCGGGGAAGGAGAGGAGGCGGAAGGTCTCGGCGGAGGGAGCGCAGTCGACGATGATGACGTCATATTCGGACCGCTCGTAGTGCTGGTTTATCCAGAGCAGGTTGGCGAGCTCCTCCATGCCGGGCAGGACGGCGATCTCCTCGGCGACCATGGACTCGACGCCCTGCCAGCGGAGGAGCGATTCGACCCACTTCTGGACGGTTCCCCAGTGTTTGTCGAGATTGTGGGAGATGTCGCACTCTTGGCCCCAGAGATTGTCGGTGACGGGAGTTGGCTCGGGGCCGATGGATATGTCGAAGCTATCGCCGAGGCTATGAGCGGCGTCGGTGCTGAGGACGATAGTGCGGTAGCCGAGACGGGCGCAACGCAGGGCGGAAGCGGCGGCGACGCTGGTCTTGCCGACGCCGCCTTTGCCGGTGTAGAGAAGGATGCGCAAGTGTGGTCGTCTCCCGCGAGTTGAAGTCGCTGAATCTTAAACCGGGGTTACGGCGTGGGAGGAAGAGGCACGACAGGCAGGCCGGGCACGGGGGTGGCGGCGGTGGGGGGGACGAGGCCGGAGGAGACGGCGATAGAGCCGCCGTTGGCGATGGTGACGGTGTTGGGAGCGGCCCAGGGGGTGGAGACCTTCCAGCGCTGCAGGACGGCGCGCTCGGTGCGCAGCACGGAGACGGACGCGCTCTCGGACCAGGCCACGGGAAGACCGAAGCGGCCGCCCCAGTCGGGCTCGGCGAAGAAAACTTCGCGAATGACGGGGTCGTTGTCGACGAGTTCGATGCGGGGACCGCCGGGGTCGGGTGGGGGGATTCCCTGAGTAGATTCGAGCCAGCCGTCGAGGCCGGCGGCGGAGAGGGCATTGAATATGGGGGCGAGGATGGCGCGGCCCGGGGCCGGGTCCCATTGCAGGACGAATTTCTGGGCGGCCTGAGAGACCAGGCCGTCGAGGATGAAGCGGCCGGAAACGGTGGGGCCGAGTCGGGCGGAGCCGCCGAGGGCGCGATAGCCGTCCCACAGGCCGATCGCGGAGGAGTTGGATACCCAGAAGCCGTTGCCGGAGGCGATGTCGCTGAAGCCGGCATAGCCGGTGTTCCAGGCGGAGGTGAGGTCGCTGGTGGAACGCAGGGCGGCGACGACGTGGGTGCCGGCCGGGACGGAGACGGCGATGGTGGTGGAGTCACGTTGGCGCCGGAGAATGCCGGAGCCGGCGGGGGCGTCGTCAACCAGGATAAGGACGTTTTCCCAGCCGGTGGGGACGTTGCAACTGACGGTTCCACCGGCGGCGGCGGTGCCGCCAACGGTGACGGCCAGCCAGTCGGGCCCCTGAGTCTGATTGAGGCTGAGGCGGATGCCAGTGGGCTGGTGGGTGAGACTCAGGTTGCCCGCACGGGGCTGGAGGCGACTGTTGATGACGAAGCGGTCGGGGGTTATCTGGACTCCGAAGAGCCCGCGGACGACGGCGAGGCCCATGCTGGCGGCGGCGCCGCCGAAGTCGAAGCTACCCTGGTCGGAGTTCGTGGGACTGTGGAACCATTCGGCGATGCGGTCGGTGAGTCGCCAGTGGCGGGCAGTGGCGAGGAGATGGTCGAAGGCGAGGGCGGAGCCGCCGCGCTGGAACTCGCCGACTATCTGCTGGCCGGCCCACCAGTCCCAGACGCCGCCGTTCTGATAGTTGCCCGGGGCCATGCTGGGATGGTTGAAGACGCCGGCGGGGTAGGGAGGCCAGAGGGTGAGGCCAGGGCGGTAGATGCCGGACTGGAAGCTGATGTTGAGGGTGTTGTTGAAGATCTGACCGACCTGCTCGTCGCCGGCGAGGCCGGTCTCGACGGCGATGTGGTTTCCGAGAGTGAAGATGATGTCGGTGTCGATCGGGTAGGAGACCGGGGTGAGGCTCTTGTGGATGCGATAACGGCCGCGTGCGGCGTCCCAGAGGTACAGATTGGTGGTATCGCGAAGGATGCGGGCGTCGTCGGCGTAGCGGGAGGAGGCTTCGTCGGCTCCGACAGCGGCGTTCATCTCCTGGAGTTCCAGGAAGGCGCGGTAGGTGAAGGCCTGGTCGAAGATGCCGGCGATGACGGCGTCGCCGGGGATGAAGTCGGTGGGGGTGGGGCCGCCCTCAAGCTTCACGTCGCCCCAGTCGGTGGTGTGGGCGCGCCAGATGAGCCCGGTGGCGGCGTCGCGGCGCTCGCGCTGGAGGTAGGACATGGATTCGTTGAGGCGGGTGATGACGGTCTTTCCGGCGATGAGGGAACGAAGCCAGTCCGCGCCACCCACGGCGCGGAAATTGACGTAGGCAGCGTGGATGAGGCTGGTTTCTTCGTCGGAGACCACGGTGGCCTTGTCGACCTCGCCGCCAGGGGAGACGGTGGCGGCGACGGAACCCCGGAGAGGAGGTTCGGCGGCCAGGATTTCCTGGGTAAGGAGCAGCTCTTCCACGGGGGTACGCAGGAATTCGGGGGCGAAGAGAAAGGAAGCGAACTCGGCGACGGTGGCGAAGTCGCGGACGAAGATGGCGGGATAAAGGGCGCCGGCGTTGAAGCCGTAGACCTGGCCGTTACGGCCGGGGAAACTGGTGGCGACGGCGCTGAGGACGCGGCGGACGAGGGGGGCCATGGCGTCGATCTCGGGAAGGCCGTCTACGTGCCAGGAAATATCGGCGGCAGGGAACGGTTCGTTGATAGGGGCCGGCTCGGCGGAGCGGGCGATTTTCCACGGCAGGGCCGCGCCGAGGAGTCCGGCGAGACCGCCGGTGAGAATTGCCCGCCGGTGAGGGTGGGGCGGGTTGTGATTCTGGAAAGACATCCGTGCATTGTAATGGTGACCGGCGGAAGACCGTGACGGGAGGGAAGTCCGGCGGTGCTCGGAAGGGCGGGTCAAGCGGAGTGGACGATCAGGGATTTAGCGGCGGGCGCGACGACGCGCCCGATGGTGACGGCGCAGGGCGTGCCGTGCCGGTCGATTTCGGAGATGAGGTCGCCGACGAGGTCCGGGGAGACGCTGATGAGGAGTCCGCCGGAAGTCTGGGCGTCGGCCAGGAGGAGGCGCCCGGTCTCGGGAAAGTCTTCGGGCCACTCGACATCGGTTTCGACCGAGGCGAGGTTGCGCTCGGTGCCGCCGGGGACGATGTCGCGGTCGATGTATTCGCGAACGCCGGGGAGGACGGGGACGGCGGGGTAGTCGATCTCGATGCTTACGGAAGAGGCCACGGCGAGGTTGAGCAGATGGCCGAGCAAACCGAAGCCGGTAATGTCGGTGCAGGCGTTGGCGCCAACGGAACGCATGGCCAGAGAAGGGCCGCGGTTAAGGGCGACCATGGAGTCGATGGCGGCGCGGGCATGGTCCGGGGCGGCGACGCCCTGCTTGATGGCGGTGCCGATGATGCCGGTGCCGAGGGGCTTGGTGAGGATGAGATGGTCGCCGATGGCGGCGCCGTCGTTGGAGAAGATGCGATCGGGATGGACGCGGCCGGTGACGGCGAGGCCGAACTTGGGCTCGGGGTCGTCGATGGTGTGGCCGCCGATGACGGCGACGCCGGCTTCTTCGCAGACGGCATGGCCGCCGCGAATGATGTCGGTGAGGACGGACAGGGGAAGATCGTCGCGGGGGAAGCAGGCGATGTTGAGAGCGGTGAATGGTTCGGCGCCCATGGCGTAGACGTCGCTGAGGGCGTTGACAGCGGCGATGCGGCCGAAGTCGTAGGGATCATCGACGATGGGAGTGAAGAAGTCGGTGGTCATAACCAGGGCGAGATCGTCGGCGATACGGTACACGCCGGCATCGTCACCGCTGACAGCGCCGACGAGCACGTTGGGATCGGTGACCAGGGGGATGGCGCGCAGGACCTGCGCGAGCTGGCTCCGGGAGAGCTTGCAGCCTCAGCCAGCGCCGTGGGAGTAGCGGGTGAGGCGGGGAGTGGAGGGATCGGGATCCATAGATCAGATGTTGGCGGGTCGGAGACTGAGCGTCAACCGCGTGTAAGACGGAGAGAGTGTTAGCAGCCCGGCGGGCCGGGGGTCATGAGGCGATGACCTCGCGGCTCGGCTGCCCTTCGCGCTCGGGCCCGAGGATGCCCTGTTCTTCCAGGAGGACGATGAGTTTGCGGGCCTTTCGGAAGCCGACTTTGAGTTCGCGCTGGAGGAGGGGGGCGGAGGCGTAGTTGAACTGGCGGACGAGATCGATGGCCTCGGTGATGAGTTCGCCGTCTTCGCGTTCGCCGGATTCGACGGCGTCGGCTACTTCCTCTTCGGTGACGAGCTCGGCGTCGCCCTGCTCGGCCCAGAACCGGACGAGGCGGTGGATTTCGTCGTCGCTGGCCATGGCGCCCTGAATGCGGGTGAGCTTGCCGGAATCGGCGGAGGCATAGAGCATGTCGCCGTGGCCGACGAGACGCTCGGCGCCGCCGGCGTCGAGGATGGTACGGGAGTCGACCTGGCTGCTGACCATGAAGGCGACGCGGGTGGGGAAATTGGCCTTGATGAGGCCGGTGACGACATCGACGGAGGGGCGCTGGGTGGCGACGACGAGGTGGATGCCGACGGCGCGGGCCATCTGGGCGAGACGGCAGACGTAGCGCTCGACCTCGGCGGGGGCGGTCATCATTAGGTCGGCGAGCTCATCGATGATGATGACCAGGTGGGGCAGTTTTTCGCGTTCGCCGTCGTCATCAGCGGCTTTGTTGTAGGAGGCGAGGTTGCGGTGGTTGGTGTCGGAGAGAAGGCGATAGCGATTGGTCATTTCCTGGGTAGCCCAGGCGAGGACGGAGACGACTTCGTCGAGACGGGTGACGACGGGCATCTTGAGGTGCGGGACATCGTTGTAGACGACCAACTCGACCATCTTGGGATCGATGAGAACAAGGCGGAGTTCGTCGGGAGTGTGCCGGTAGAGGAGGCTGACGAGGATGGAGTTGAGGAAGACGGATTTGCCGGCGCCGGTAGCGCCGGCGATGAGAAGGTGGGGCATGGCGGAGAGGGACTGGACGCGGGCTTCGTCGGCGACATCTTTGCCGAGGGCGATGGCGAGGGGGTCGGCGGAGTCGGCGAACTCCGGAGAGTCGAGCATCTCTCGCATGGAAACGGTGGCGGGGTTTCGGTTGGGAAACTCGAGGCCGACGTAGGGTCGGCCGGGGATGGGGGCTTCGATGCGGACGCTGCGGGCGGAGAGGGCGAGGGCGAGGTCGTTGCTGAGGGAGTTGATGCGGGCGACTTTGACGCCGGCGGAGGGGCTGAGGCAGTACTGGGTGACGACGGGACCGGGGACGGCCTCGACGACACGGGCCTCAACGCCAAAGCTGGCGAGGGTGGACTCGATGATGGCGGCGTTTTCTTCGATTTCGTCGGGTGAGACGCGCTCGCGGTCGGCGACCGGGCCGAAGAGCTCCAGGCCGGGTAATTGCCAGGGGCCGGAAACGGTGGGGGCGTCACGGCCGCTGGAGGCGCCGTTGGCGATGGGGGCGGTGTTTTTGATCTTGAGGAGAGGCTGCTGTTCCCAGCCGTTGGAATTTTGTTCGGACGATACGTGGGCCGGTTTGGAGGGTGGGGAGGACGTTTCGCCGGTGGGAGTCTCGCCGACGCCGCGGGCTTCGAGTCGATCTATGAACCGGAAAGTGCGCCGGCCAACCCAGAGGGCGGCGGCGATGGCCCAACGCCCGAGCAGTCGAACGTTGCGGACGGAAACGAGCGGCAGCCGCAGGGAGAAGGTGAGTCCGGCTATGACGGTGAGAAGGAGGAGGATGAAAGCTCCGAAGCCGCCGACGGCGCGTTGGAGATTCCAGCCGACGTGATAGCCGATGATGCCGCCGCCGGCGGGACCGGAGGGCTGGCCCTGGAGACCGCTGGATAGGTGAATCAGGGCGGCGATGGCGATGATAAAAAGAAGGCCGGCGACGGAGTTGGCGCCGGAGATGAAGTCGCGGCCGAAGATGCTGCCGAGGAGGGCGCCGGCGCCGAGGCCGAAGAGAACGAGCATGGCGAGCCAAGCGGAGCGGCCGAAGAGATCGATGAAGGCGATGCCGACGGCGCCGGAGACGAGGCCGTCGAGGCTGATGAGGCCGAGAAAGCCGATAAGGCTGAGGAGGGCGAGGGCGCCGGCGAGGCCACGACTAACCCAGATGAAGGTGTCGGGGGAGCTGGAACGGCGGAGTGATTTACGCCCGGGGCTGGATTTCTGGGAGGGCAAGGAGGCTCCTATTTGGCGGCCGCACAATGCGGCGCCCGCCGCCCTTAATCAGACTTCCGTGACCACCGGCAAGATCATTGGCCGGCGCCTAGTCTGGGCGAACAGGTACCTCCCCAAGGTAGTTCTAACCTTGTTGTGCAAATATGTCCAGTCCGGCTCCTCCACAATATGGGATCGAATCTCGGCGGCGAGGACGCCGGCGGCCTTAGTAAGCATCTTCTCGGAGCCGTCGCCATCGACGAAACCGCGGGAGATAAGGTCAGGCTCGGAGAGGAGCTCGCCGGTGTGGCGATCAACGGTGATGGCGACGATGAGAACGCCGTCGTCGGCCAGACGGCGACGGTCTCGGAGAATTTCGTCGCCGATGTCGCCGACGCCGAGGCCGTCGACGTAAACATAGCCGGCGGAGATGTGGTCGACTTTTTCGAGGGAGTCGGCGGTGAGCTCAATGACGTCCCCGGACTCGGCGATGATGGTGTGATCGCGGGGGATGCCCACGGAGGCGCCAAGGCGGGACTGCTGGACGAGATGGCGGTATTCACCGTGGACGGGGATGAGAAATTTGGGCTTGATCATGCCGAAGAGGAGCTTGATCTCCTCCTGGCTGGCGTGGCCGCTGACGTGGATGGGCATCAGTTTTTCGTAGATCACATTGGCGCCGCGCCGAAAGAGGCGATTGATGGTGCGATTGACGTGCTCCTCATTGCCCGGGACCGGGGTGGAGGAGAGAACGACAGTGTCGTCGGGGACGAGCTTGATCTGGCGATGGTCGTCGTTGGCGATGCGGGTGAGGGCCGCGGTGGGCTCGCCCTGGCTGCCGGTGCAGACGATGACCATCTGGTCGTGGGGGTAGCGGTCGATATCGTTCTTGTCGACGAGGATGCCTTCGGGAACATGGAGATAACCGAGCTCAATGGCCATGGGGACGTTGCGTTCCATGCTGCGCCCGACGACGGCGACTTTGCGGCCGTAGTCGTGGGCCACGTCGATGATCTGCTGAATGCGGGAGATGAGGGAGGCGAATGTCGACATGATGATGCGGCCGCTGGCTTCGGCGAAGAGGTTGTCGAAGCTGGCGTAGATGCCGTGCTCAGAGGGGGTGTAGCCCGGGCGGTCGGCGTAAGTGCTGTCGCAGAGGAGAGCGAGCACGCCGTCGCGGCCCAACTTGCCGAGGGTCTGGAAATCGGGCGGGAGATCGTTGACGGGGGTGTGGTCGAATTTGAAGTCTCCGGTGTGGACGATGACGCCGGCGGGAGTCTTGAGGGCGACGCCCATGCCGTCGGGGATGGAGTGGCAGACGTGGAAGGTCTCGACTTCGATCTCGCCGAACTGGATTGGCTCGCCGTGGGTGACTTCGTGGAGAGCGGTCTTGTCCAGGAGACCGTGCTCCTTGAGCCGCGAACTGATGAGGCCCAAGGTGAGCTTGGTGCCGTAGATGGGCAGGTTGACGTCGCGGAGGAGATAGGGAAGACCGCCGATGTGGTCTTCGTGGCCGTGGGTGATGACGATGCCGCGAAAACGGTCGGCGTTTTCACGGATGTAGGTGAAATCGGGGATGACGAGGTCAACGCCGAGCATCTCGGCGTCGGGGAACATGACGCCGCAATCGACGATCATGGCGTCGTTGGCGGTTTCGAAGACGGTGCAATTGCGGCCAATGTCGCCGAGTCCGCCGAGAGGGATTATGCGGATGGTGTCCGCGCTGGGATTAGTCATTGGGTTTCTGAAATCTTTCTGCTGTGAAGCGCAAGGTAAATGGTTGTTAGAAAAGGGTTAGCTGGCGCAGGTTGTCGGGATCTGGTTCGGGTTCGGTATCCAGCGAAGTGGCGGGATCCGGGGGCGGGGTGGATTCGGGGGACGATGCGGGATCGGGGGTCGGATTGGAGGCGGCCTGCTCGCGGGCGGCGGCCACCACGACCGGAATCTGGCGGAAGTCGTCGGTGAGAGTCTGGGCCAGACCGGGCTGGTGCAGGGATGCGGCGGGATGGTACATGGGGACGATAATGCGGTCGTCGATGACGTGGGAGCGGCCGTGGACGCGGGAGATGCGCTCGCCGGGGAGGAAATGGTTCATGGAGAAACGGCCCAGGGTGACGATGGCGTCGGGGTCCATGACCTCGATCTGGCGGCGCAGGTAATCGGAGCAGGCGTCGATTTCGGCAGGCTCGGGGTCGCGATTGTCGGGAGGGCGGCACTTGACGATGTTGGTGACGAAGACTTCTTCGCGTTGTAGGCCGATTCCTTCGATGAGGCGGTTGAGGACTCCGCCGGCGTTGCCGACGAAGGGCAGGCCCTGGGCGTCTTCGTGGAAGCCGGGGGCTTCGCCGATGAAGAGGTAGGAGGAGGAGGGGTCGCCGTTGCCGGGGACGGCGTTGGTGCGGGTGGCGGCGAGGGGGCAGCGCTGGCAGGCGGTGACTTCGGCGGCGACGTCGGCGAGGGTTTCAGGCAAGGGGTCTCCGAAGGTTGGGTGTCGCCGGATCGGTGGAGCGAATTCGCCGCGCGGGCATTGAACGGATCAGTTGATCACCGCCGGGGCGCGGACGAAGGCGTCGAGTTGGTAACCCTCCAGGACGGAGGCGAGGTCGCGAGTCATGTCGGCGGGGAATTCGACGAGGGGGAGGCGGGGGGCGCCGATGGGGAAGCCGCCGATGTTGAGGGCGGCTTTGACGGCGATGGGATTGCTCCAGCCGGCGGGGAAGAGGGCCCTGAAGAGCGGAAGGGACTGGAGATGCAGGCGACGGGCGGTTTCGAGATCGCCGTCGAAAAAGGCGTCGATCATGCAGCGGATGTCGCCGCTGATGACGTGGCTGGCGACGCTGATTACGCCGACGCCGCCGAGGGCCATCATCGGGAGGGTGTCGGCGTCGTTGCCGCTGTAGACGATGAAATCGTGGTGGGCGGTGCGGATGATCTCGGCGATCTGGTCGAGATCGGCGCTGGCTTCTTTGATGCCGATGATGTTGTCGATCTGGCTGAGGTCGGCGACGGTGGAGGCGTCGATGTTGGTGACGGTGCGACTGGGGACGTTGTAGAGGATGTTGGGTAGGGGAGTGGCTTCGGCAATTTCGCGGAAATGCTCGTAGAGGCCGGCCTGGGGGGGCTTGTTGTAGTAAGGCGCGACTTGGAGAAGGCAATCAACGCCGCAGGCGGCGGCGAGCCGGGCCAGGTGCTTGCTTTCGTCGGTGCTGTAGCCGCCGGTGCCGGCGATGATGCGGGCGCGGCCGGCGGCGGCGCGGACGGCCTCGCGGTAGAGCTCGGCGCGTTCGGACTCGGTGAGGACCGGGGACTCACCGGTAGTGCCGGTGGCGAGAAGGGAGTCGTTACCAGCGTCGATGAGGCCTTCGACAAGATGTCCGTAGGTTTCAAGATCCAGGCTGCCGTCTTCCTTGAAGGGCGTGACCATGGCGGTGATGAGTCTGCCAAATTCGAGCATCTTCAGGCCTCCCACTGCCTAATCGTGCCAATCTGCGATTGAACGGTCTCTAGTTCGTCGGGGGATGGGCCGTGCCTGGTGACTCCAACCCGGGACATTTTGACCGGAGTGCGTACTGAGCAGTTCGATCCGTGGTCGCCAGCTTATCGCGGCGGCCGCGCTTTGGGAGCATTTTAACGGCAGTCGGAGGACCGATCCATAGTCCGGCGGAGTCAGAACGAGAGTAGCTCGGCAATCTGGACGGAGTTGGTGGCGGCGCCTTTGCGGAGGTTGTCGGAGACTATCCACATGACGATGCCGTTGTCGGCGGAGGTGTCGCGGCGGATGCGGCCGACCCAGACTTCGTCGTTGCCGCCGGCGTCGAGGGCGGTGGGATAGGAGCTTGCGGCGATGTCATCGACGACGGTGACTCCGGGAAACTCGGAAAGTACTTTGCGGACGCCGTCAGGATCGACGGGGCGGGTACATTCGATGGTGACGGCCTCGGAGTGGGCACGGTAGACGGGCACGCGCACGCAGGTGGCGGAAATTCGAAGATCGGGCAGGCGCATGATCTTGCGGGTCTCGGCGGCCATTTTCCATTCTTCAGAGGTGTAGCCGTCCTCGGGGCGGAAGGATTCGACTTCGGGAACGACGTTGTGGGCGATCTGGCGGGGCAGGACTTCGACGGCGGGAGCCTCACCGGCGGCGACGGCGGCGGTCTGGCGGGTGAGTTCCCGCATGGCGGCGGCGCCGGCGCCGGAGACGGACTGGTAGGTGGAGGCGATAACGCGCTGGATGCCGTAGGCGCGCTCAATGGGGGCAAGGGCCATGACCATCTGGATGGTGGAGCAATTGGGGCAGGAGATGATGCCGTGGTGCCAGTCGATGTCGCCGGGGTTGACCTCGGGGATGACGAGGGGCACGTCGTCGTCATAGCGCCAGGCGGAGGTCTTGTCGATGACGACGGCGCCGGCTTTGACGGCGTGGGGGGCCAGCTCGCGGCTGGCGGTGGCGCCGACGGCGGACAGGACGAGGTCGATGCCCTCGAAGGCGTCCAGAGTGGCCTCGCGCACGGTTAGTTCGTCACCGCGAAAGGTGATGGTCTTGCCGGCGCTGCGGCTGCTAGCCAGAGGAATCAGTTCGCGGAGGGGAAAGTCGCGCTCGGCGAGCACGTCGAGCACGACGCCGCCGACGGCGCCGGTGGCCCCGAGGACGGCAACGACTGGATCAGCCACTGGGGTTTGCTCCGATGTTCATAAGGGTCGACACATCCAGCTAATTGAATAGCAGGCTGTCAAGTCCGACGACGAGGCCGTCAAGCGAGCGCACTTTGCGGATGGCCAGGAGAACGCCGGGCATGAAGGATTCGCGGCTGGTGGAGTCGTGGCGGATGGTGAGGGCCTGGCCGAGGCCGCCGAAGATGACTTCCTGGTGGGCGACGAGCCCGGGGAGGCGGATGGAGTGGATCTTGACGCCATGGTAGTCGCCGCCACGGACTCCGTTGAGGGTGAATTTCTCGGTGGGAACGTCGATGGCAGGCTTGCCGCGCGCGTCGACGATCGTGCGGGCGGTCTGGAAGGCGGTGCCGGACGGGGCGTCAATTTTTTTGTCGTGGTGCAGCTCGATGATTTCGATGTGGTCGAAGAAGGGGGCTGCGGTTTCGCACATTCGCATGAGCATGACCGCGCCGAGAGCGAAATTTGGGGCGATGAAGGCGCCGATGCCGGCGGCGCGGCTGTGGGTGGCGATCTGCTCGAGGGCGTCGGGGGAGAAACCGGTGGTGCCGACAACCGGGGAAACCCCGGCGTCGATGGCGGCGAGGATGTTGGCGGGACCGGCGGCGGCGTCGGTGAAGTCGACCATGACTTCGGGGGAGGATTCGCCGATGACGGCGGCCAGGTCGGAGCCGAAGGCAATGTCGGGAGCTTCCTGGCGGACCTCAGCCGGGATGTCGCGCACGTCGCAGAGCCCAACCAGGTCGAGATCGGACTCGGCGAGGACGGCCTGCGTGACCTGCCGGCCCATCCGGCCGGCAGCTCCGCAGACAAGCACGCGCACGATGGTCTCGCTAGCGGCGGTCGCGACCGCCGCGGGGGCGCGGCCGCCGGCCACCACGATCGCCTCCGCGGCCTTCGTCACGACGTCCACCGTCGCCACCACCCGGGGGTGGGCGGCGATCTCCGGCGGGCGGGCGGCGATCGCCGGAACCATCGGACCCGCCGCCACCACCATCTCCGCCAACACCACGCTCTTCGAGCACGGCGCGACGGGAGAGGTTGATGCGGCCCCGGTCGTCCACTTCCATGATCTTGACCATGATCTCGTCGCCTTCGGAGACGATGTCCTCGACGCGATTGACGTGGTGTTCGGCGAGCTGGGAGATGTGCACAAGGCCGTCGCGGCCGGGGGCGATCTCGACGAAGGCGCCGAAGTCCATGATGCGGACGACGTGGCCCATGACGGTGCGGCCGATCTCAACGTCGCCGGTGATGTCCTTGATCATCTGGACAGCACGCTGGGCGCCTTCGAGCGAGGGTCCCATGACGGTGATGAAGCCCTCTTCGGAGACGTCGATCTCGGTTTCGGTCTCGGTCTGCATGCGGCGGATGATCTTGCCGCCGGGGCCGATGATCTCGCCGATCTTGCCGGGATCGATGTTGTGGGTGAAGACCTTGGGAGCGAATTCGCCGACGTTCTCGCGGGGCGAGCTGATGGCGGCGTTGGTGACTTCCAGGATCTTCAGCCGGGTCTCGCGAGCGCGGACGATGGTGTCGCGGACGAGCTTCATGCTGATGTGGGAGATCTTGATATCGAGCTGGATGGCGGTGACGCCCTTAGCGGTGCCGGCGACTTTGAAGTCCATGTCGCCGAAGTGATCTTCGGCGCCCTGGATGTCGGTGAGGATGACGTACTTGTCGTCGCTTTCGATGATGGCGCCGATGGAGATGCCGGTGACGGCGCCGGCCAGGGGGACGCCGGCGTCCATGAGGGCCAGGCTGCTGGCGGTGGTGGCGGCCATGGAAGTGGAGCCGTTGGAGGAAAGGATCTCGGAGACGACTCGGAGAGCGTAGGGGAAGTCTTCCTGGGAGGGAAGGACGGCCCGAAGGGCGCGCTCGGCGAGATGGCCATGGCCGATTTCTCGGCGGCGCGGTCCGCGCATGGGATAGGCCTCACCGGAGGCGAATGGCGGCATGTTGTAGTGATGGATGAAGCGCTTGGGCTCCTGAATGCCGAAGTTGTCGAGCCCGATGCGCTGTTCCTGCCGGCCGGAGCCGAGGGTGACGACGGAGAGGCACTGGGTCTGGCCGCGCTGGAACAGGCCGGTGCCGTGGACGCGGGGGAGGACGCCGACTTCGGCGGAGAGCTCGCGGAGCTCGTCGGCGGCGCGGCCGTCGGGGCGGTGGCCATCCTCGAGGATGGCGCGCCGGGTTTCGGCTTTGAATACGTCGGAGAGGGCGGATTTGACGTCCTTCTCGGAGTACTCGTCGCCGGCGACGGCTTCAACGACGGATGCCTGGATGGAGTCACGTTTGGCGGAATGCTCGTCGGAGTCGGTGAGGATGACGGCGGCGCGGACATCGTCGCGGGCGCGGTCGGTGACCACACCAAGGAGCTCGTCCGGGTACTCGCGAATTATGGGCTTGATTTTGTCCTGGCCGACCTGCTTTTGCAGATCGAGCTGAAGTTGGATGGTGATCTGGGCCTCGCGGAAGCCGTACTCGATGGCGTCGCCGATGCGGTCGTCGGCGACTTCGATGGCGCCGGCTTCGAGCATGACGATGCCGTCGGAGTTGGCGACGACGATGAGATCGAGGGATGGATTTTCCTCAAGGAAGGTTCGGTCAGGATTGGTGACGAAGTTGTCGCCCTCAATGCCGACGCGGACGGCGCCGATGGGGCCGCCGAAGGGAATGGGGGAGATGGTGAGGGCGGCGGAGGCGCCAACGATGCCAAGGACGTCGGTGTGGGTGTCCTGGTCGGTGGAGAGGATGGTGTTGATGATCTGGACGTCGTTCGCCATCCCCTTGGGGAACAGGGGCCGCAGGGGTCGGTCGGTGAGACGGGCGGCCAGGATGGCGCTGTCGGGGGGACGGGCCTCGCGGCGCAGGACGGATCCGGGGATGCGTCCGGCGGCGTAGGACTTTTCCTCGATGTCGACGGAGAGGGGGAAGAAATCGATTCCTTCCCGAGCCCGGCTGGCCATGCAGGCGGTGCAGAGGATGACGTTGTCGCCGTTGTGAACGGTCACGGCGCCGCCGGCCTGCCCGGCCCAACGGCCGTGCTCCAGGCGGAGAGTGCGACCACCCAGGGTCGCTTCAACTGCAGAAAGCATATATATCTCTTCCTCGGCCGCGGCGGGAAGAGCGAAGAAGTACGGGGTCGAACCGGGTGGGGTTCGCTTCCGGGCTTCTTCTCTCCTCCATCGTCAACTGACCGAATGGTGGTGGCCGCACGAAAAAATGTGTAATTGGTTAATCAGTGGGGCGGCCACGAACGGGATTGGAACGGACTCCGGGTTACCCGCGGAGTTTGAGAACTTTAATTACCTCCTTGTATTTGTCGGCATTCTGCTTGCGCAGGTAGCGCAGGAGGCCGCCGCGTCGCCCAACAAGTTGGAGCAGGCCGCGACGGGTGTGGTGGTCATGTTTGTGAATTTTGAGGTGCTCGGTGAGGTGCTTGATACGCGCGGTGAGCAGGCCGATCTGGACGCCAGCCGAGCCGGTGTCGTCGTCGTGATCGCGGATTTTCTTCATTACTTTCGGATCGGCGATAGAGGGCAAGTACTATTTCCAAACGATAAAAGGCGCGCAAGGGCGGGCCTGCGGGGATCGCCAGCGGCCGCGATTGAACGTGCCGCCCGACGGATTTCTGCCGGTGAGTATACCATTCCCGAGCTGCGGTACGGCGACTCCATTTCTGTGAACGGACGGTAGGAATGCCGAGACGAAGGCGACGGCGGGCGAAAGGCCCGGCGAAGGTGACGGTGGAGAGCCTGCCGCCACCGCCGAAGGGTCGCAAGCAGGGATTGAAGATCGGGCGGGGGAGATTGATTCTGTTTGCGATCGTGGCGGTGGGGCTGCTGCCGGTTGAGTGGATCATATTCAATCGGATTCAAACGGCGCCGCCGGGGGACGATACGGCGATCAGGGAAGAGCTGGTGCTGGATGAGGCGTGGGATATGCACGATCCGTATGTGACGATCCCGCCGACATCGGGAGCGCGCACGCGGGAGGGAGCGACCTGGGGTGTGCATACGGAGCCGATCGCCAATGAGGTGCAGGTGGCAAATCTGGCGGAGGGCGGGCTGGTGATTCAATATGGCTGTGATCGGCGGTCGGAGGGGTGTGGGGAGATCGTGGAACAGCTTGAGGCGATCGTGGGGCGCTATGCGGGTCGAAATGTGGTGCTGGCGCCGGGACCGGCGGTGGCGAACGCCCGGATCGCGGTGACGGCGTGGGGGAAAATACTGAAGATGAACTCGGTCGATGCGGAGGATTTAGTGGCGTTTGTGGAGGCTTACCTGGACAATCGCGAGGAGTGAGGGGAGGCGGTTCGGGCGGTGAGAGGGGTGGGATCAGTCCTGGTCGGAGAGGTTTTTGAGGCGGCGGGAGACTTCGGAGAGGTCGGCGGCAGTTTCGATGTTCTCCTGACGGACCTGTTCCTGTAGCTCCTGGCGGAGGATGACGACGTCGCGGGGGGCGTCGATGCCGATTTTGACGCGCTCGCCGCTGATCTCAAGGACGGTGACGGTGATGTCGTCGGCGATGACGATGGATTCGTCGATCTTGCGGATGAGGATCAGCATCGCGCCTCCGTGCGACGGGCCGTTGGCTAATGGCCAGCCCCGGCCGGCGCGTCTGAAGCGCTCGTCCCTGCCCGGCTGCCGCCCTACTCCGCAGTCTCGGAACATACGAGCTGTCGGACTAAATACTCGGGGTTGTCGAGGACGAGCTGACACACCTTATTCGTGCGTCAGTTTATCACAATGGGACCGACCAAATTGGCGGTTACGCGGGTGGGTTAGTGCTTGATGACGGGTATGGCGAGCACGGCGGCGGCGGCGGCATCTTCGAGTTCGACAAGGAGGCGGTCGGCCTCGGACATGTAGATGGCGTAGTCGGATTTGATGAGGAAAAGATCGATAACGGAGAGGGAGATGGCGGGATCGTCGAGGTTCTCAAGTACGGCGATGGGAATCTGATCGGGATCGACACGATAGAGGAAGCGTTTCCAATCGGGACAGCCGCCGAGGCCATTGATGAAGGTGGTTTCGGCGCCGGTGCAGGAGGTCTGGAATATGGGAAGCATGGGCTGTTTACCGTACTCGTCCGGCTTCGTGGACGGCCTGGGAAATGGATTCATCGGTCATGCTGAGGGTGGCCTGGGCAGCTTTATAAATGTGGAGAACCGACATCATCTCGACAACTTGGCTGTCGGGGTCGACGTTGGATTGTTCTAGGAAGCCCCGTAGCAGGCCGGGGCTGGCGAGCTGCTCGGGCTCCGCTTCGGGGTTGTGGGGCATGAAGTGTAGGAGGCCAACTTTGCGCCAGGCTTCTCCGTCGGAGAGGTCCATGATGGCGATGCTGGAGACGAGCTGATCGTTGAGATAGATACTGCCATCGGCGCGGGTGACGACGGCACCAGGACCCAGGGTGATGGGGTCGCCGTCGATGTCAGTGAGGATTTCGCCCTGGGGGGTTACGAGGGTGCCGTTGCTGTCGCGGAGAAAGGTGCCGGCCCGGGTGTAGATGGGCGGGCCGGTGGAGTCGAGCACCCGGAAGAATCCGCTGTTGGGAAGAGCAAGGTCGAGAGGGCGGTGGGTGGGGACGAGGGGGCCGGTGGTGAGATCGAGGTCGGTGGGAAGCAGTTCGACGCCGGTGCCGATGCGGCCGACGGGGCCGGTGGCCTCGGACATCTTGCCGAGGGCGGAGCGGGGCACGAGGGCGTTGAAGAGGATGCGCTCGAATTCGTTTTCCTGGGGGATATCTTGCTTGTAGCCAATAGTGTTGAGATTGGCGAGGTTGTTGGCGATGATCTGCTGCTCGGCCATCATGGCGGCCATGGCGGAGACGGCGGTGTAGTACCCCCCGATCATGTGAGGTAAACCAGCGGGCGGGAACTGCGCCTAGCGGGGCCTCCGGAAGGAAACGATGAGCTCGACTTCGGCGCGAGAGGTGTTGAGCTGCCGGGCAATTTCGGCGAGTTCGAGGCCCTGATCGGCGAGCTGAAGAATCTGGGCGCGGCGATCGCCGGCGCCGGGGGCGGGAGATGGCTCGTCGTCGTCAGGTGGGGAGTCGTTGGGAAGGGCGGGAGCGGG
This sequence comes from Chloroflexota bacterium, assembly GCA_963577415.1. GTDB lineage: Bacteria > Chloroflexota > UBA11872 > UBA11872 > VXNJ01 > JASLPR01. The sequence continues at coordinate 1,014 of CAUYYU010000015.1, read as the reverse complement.
TTCGGCGATTTCAAGAGCCAGCGGTACGTCTTCTTGATGGCTGAAATCGGGGTCGCCGGCGGGATCGACGGTTGTGTCCATGGCGGCTGGCCACAGGTCGGCGGGTGCGGTTGGCGGCTCAAGATCGGTGAAGACCGGTGAGGTCTGCGTGGGTTGAGCTGCCGTTTGGTCTGCCCGGGGGCGGGATGACACAGTTGTATTCTCGGCATCTTCGAGCATGTTCTTGAGGGCGCTGGTGCGGTTTTCGAGGTCTTCGCGAATCTGACCGGAGGCGGTTTCGAGCCAGCGGGTGGTTTCGCGAACGCTGCTTTCAAGCTCTTCGAGACGAACATCGAGGCTGCGGCGGTCGATTTTGAGGGAGATGCGGCGAATCCAGAAGTAGAGGTACAGGAGGGAGGCGTTCATGGCCAGTAGCGCAATGAGTGTGAGTACAGGGTCCATCTAACTCCCAGCGATCGCGCGACGGAGGCGCATCGTCCAAATATTAACCCCGCAGATCGATGTTTTCGCCAACGCCGTCGATTGGGGCGGTGGCGGTGGGCGTTGATACCTGGTCGGTAGGGGAGCCGGCATCGCCGTCGTCCTGGCTACGGGAGCCGCCGGGAGTGCAGAATTGGTCTTCGCCGTGGATGATCGGATTCTCGGTTTCGTCGGTTTCTTTGACGGTGGCACGGCGTTGGTCGAGGGCGCGGGTGGCGGGGGTGCGGGGTGGGCGAGGACCAGCGGTTCCTGGCTGCGCACAGAGCAAGAGACGTTTTCATCGGCGGGCAGGAAGCCGATGTCTTCGATGTCCAGCTTGAGAAATCGCCGGGCGACGGAGCGGAGCTGGAGAGGGGCGGAATCGGCGGCGTCGCAGCTGCGGGCCTGGTTGACAACGAGTTTGAAATTGTGGGGTCCGGCCTGCTGCCAGATGACTTTGATGATGGCGGAGGCGTCGGTGATAGAGGTGGGCTCAGGCGTGGCGATGATGAGGACTTCGCGGGCGGCGACGGCGAATTGAACGACCCGGGCGCT
>CAUYYU010000014.1:0-19454 GCA_963577415.1 Chloroflexota bacterium | reverse complement strand
CCAGCGGACGCGACCGGCGGCGCGCCGTTCGGACGAATCCGGAACCGGGTCGGCCGGAGGCGATGCCGTGTTCAAGACGGTCCTGAGGCCAGGCGGTAGGCGTCGCGGCATTTATCGACCGCCACATCCCAGGAAAAGTGGGTGGCGCGCGCGAGCCCGGCGTCGCGCAGGGATTCGCGTTGCTCGTTGGAGGCGACAAGTTCGATCAGGACGGAGGCGAGCTCGTCGACGTCGCCGGGAGTGGTGAGGAGGCCGGCGTCGCCAACCACCTCTGGGAGAGACGAAGAGGTTGTGGTGACAACGGGGGTGCCGCAGGCCATGGCTTCGAGTACCGGCAAACCAAACCCCTCATAGGCGGAGGGATATACGAAAACCTGCGCGGAATTGTACCAAAGGGGTTGCTCTTCCCGGGGAACGTAGCCGGCGAAACGGATGACTCCGGCGAGACCCTCTGCCTCGATCGCGGCTTCGATCGCGGCGTATCCCCAGCCCCTGCCGCCGGCCAGCACGAGTTCGCCCGAATAACCGGATCGCCGCAGCTTGCCGAAGGCCCGCACCAGCACGTCGATGTTCTTGCGCGGCTCAAGGGTGCCCAGGTAGAGCACGTAATCGCCCGGGAGACCTTTCTTGCCGCGGAAATCCTCGACGAGCCCGCGCTCGAGCGGGCGCATATCGGGGTCCGCGGCGGCGTAAATGACTCGTATTTTCGACGGATCTACGCGGAAGTGCTGGACGATGTCGCGGCGGGTCGCCCGGGAGTCGGCGAGGATCACGTGGGCGCGTCGAGCGGAGAGCCGGCTCATGGCGTTCAGGTACAGCCGCCGGCGCCACGGATGCGCGGTGGGCTCGACGATGTAGGAAAGGTCGTGAATGGTGAGCACCTGGCCCCCCGGGGCGAGGATGGGGGAGACGTTGAGGAAGGAGTGGGTGACGTCGAGGCGGTCGCGCACGGCCCACCAGGGCATGGCCGTCTGTTCCCAGAGCACCCGGACGGCGGTACGGGACGTGGGAAGCGCCGATCGCCGGACCTGCATCCCGGCGGGGATGGAAAATGGCAGCTCCTGCACGGAGTCGTTGACGTAGAGCACAAATTCGAATTCGGCGTCGCTGGCGAGCCGTTCCACGATGGCGGTTGTGTAGCGACTGACACCGGCGTTGCGAAATCCGGCGCCTGTGTACATGACCTGTGCGTTGAGGCCTATGCGCACGGCTCGGCCGCTCCGATTCCTTTCAGCTGTACCTGGCGAGGATATTTAACGCCCGGCGGGGCGGAAAGAGAACGGAGCCGGGGCAAACGCCCCGGCTCCGTTGAAGTTCGACTTCTGGTGGGAACTAGCCCTCCCCGAGCCCCAGAGTCTCCTGGGTTACCGGATCGAACAGGTGCACGTGATTCATGTCGAACACGAGCTTGAATTCCTCGCCGACAACCGCGGTTGTGCGTGGGTCTACCCGGGCGATGTAGGAGGTGTCGCCGGAGAGCAGGTAGAGGTAGACCTCGCTGCCCAACGGCTCCGATACTTCCACGCTGGCGGGGACGATTTGATCGGTCGTCGCGCGGCTGGGCGCGAAGGTCGGGTCAAAAATGTCCTCGGGTCGAAGACCGAAAATCAGGTCTTCACCGATGTGCTTGGCAAAGCCGGCGCGCTGATCGGGCATAACGGTCAGCTTGACCGAGCCGTCAAACACCTCGATGGTCATGTCGTCGGCGGTGCCGGTCAACTTGGCGTCGAAGAAGTTCATCGCCGGGCTTCCGATGAAGCCGGCCACAAACATGTTTGACGGATTGTCGTAGACCATCTGCGGGGCACCGATTTGCTGGAGCACGCCATCACGCAGGACGGCGATGCGCGATCCCATCGTCATGGCCTCGGTCTGGTCGTGAGTGACGTAGATCACGGTGGTCTGGAGTCGTTCGTGAAGCCGGATCAGCTCGGCGCGCGTTTGCACGCGAAGCTTGGCGTCAAGGTTGGAAAGCGGCTCGTCCATGAGGAAGCATTTGGGCTCGCGCACGATCGCCCGTCCGAGGGCTACCCGCTGGCGCTGGCCGCCGGAGAGCTGCTTGGGCTTGCGGTCGAGGAGCTCGCCGATGGCCAGGAGCTCGGCGGCTTCCTGGACGCGCCGTTCGATCTCTTTTTTCGGCGTCTTGCGGAGGCGAAGTCCGAAGGCGAGATTGTCGTACACGCTCATGTGCGGGTAGAGCGCGTAGCTCTGGAACACCATGGCGATGTCCCGGTCTTTGGGGGCGACATCGTTCACCAGCCGGTCGCCGATGTAGATGTTGCCCTCGCTCAATTCCTCGAGTCCGGCGATGAGCCGCAACGTGGTCGACTTCCCGCAGCCGGACGGTCCGACCAGCACCAGAAACTCCCGGTCCTGAACCTCGATGTTCAGGTTGCTGACAGCAAGAACCTCACCAAATCGCTTGGTGACACCCTGCAAAGTAACGCTCGCCATACGGCGCAGCCCCTTTCGGCGCCCGGCCGGAGCCAAGACGCCATAGCCGCTCCGCTCGCCATCCTTTGCGAGTGCAACAGGTCGGTAAAACCAGAACTATTCGGTAAAAACCGTGTCCTACCGCCGTGAAGACCCGAATTCTCGGGGCTTCACTTCCCCTCGGTTATTCCCTTAACCTTCCAGGGGCGATACGAGTGGCACCCTATCATTCGCAGGGTATGGGGTCAAAGGCCGCCAGCCTGATTTTGCCCCGCGACACACACCTTCCGATGAGGCCTATGCGCTCGGGCATACCGTCCCCACCGCCGATCGATCACTTCTGGCTCATCCCTGGCCGGCTGGCCGGCGGCGGGCATCCGGCCAGGGCCGGTCTGGAGTCGGACGTGCTGCACGCAATGGAGCGGCTGGGCTACGACGCGATCCTTACGCTTACCGAGGACGCTCTCGACGCGGAGGCACTTGCGGAACACGGGTTCACCTATCTACACCTGCCGATCGTGAACATGGAGGCGCCGTCGATGGCCCAGGGCGAGCGCGCGGTCGAATTTTTGAGGCAGTGTATCGATGACGACCTGCAGGTCTACGTCCACTGCTACGCGGGGTACGGCCGCACGGGCGCGATCCTGGCGGCGTATCTGGTCGCCACCGGCACCGGACCTTTCGCGGCCATAGAGCAGGTCCGCACCGTCCGCCTGGGCGCGGTGGAGAGCGCGGCGCAGGAGCGATTCGTGCTTGAGTTTTCCCGTCGCGCCCGGGAAGGGGAATGAGCGCTCCCAACCTCGGCGCGGCTGCCCGCCTGCTGGATGAAGCGGTCGCCCTGGGGGTCATACCCGGCGCCGTCGCCCTGGTCGATATCGGCGGGCAGATTGTGCTGGACCACACGACCGGTGACGCCCAGACGGCGCCGGTGGTCCGCCCGGCGCGACCCGACACAATCTACGATCTGGCGTCGCTCACTAAGGCCATCGTAACGGCGACCGCCGTCATGATCCTGGTCGACCGGGGCGCGCTGCACCTGCGGCAACGGGTTGTCGAAATTCTTCCTGAGTTCGCCGCCCACGGTAAGGAGGATGTCCATATCCTCCACCTGTTGGCCCACACATCAGGTCTTCCGGCCCGGAACCGGGTTTCGCGAACCGCCAGTGACGCCGCGGAGACGGTCCGCCTGGCGCTCGGGATGTACAAGGGTTATCCCACGGGCAGTCGCGAGCTTTATACGGATCTGGGCTTTCTGGCGCTGGGAGAAGTCATCAGCCGGGTGGCGGGCGTCCCGCTGGACGAATTCGCCACCGGTGAAATCTTTGGTCCGCTTGGCATGCTTGACACGGGCTACAACCCCAACGCCGACCGTCGGGCCCGCTGCGCGGCCACGGAGGACGCGCCCCACCGGGGCGGGGTGATCGTGGGCGAAGTCCATGACGATAAGGCCCGCCTGATGAACGGGGTCGCGGGGCATGCGGGCATTTTTGGCACAGCCGCCGACCTGATCCGTTTCGGCCACATGCTGCTAAACGGCGGGACGCTCGACGGAGCCAGGATTCTGTCGCCCGCCTCCACCGAGGCGTTGACCCGTAACCAGACTCCCCACCTCCCCACCGCCCGCGGTCTGGCCTGGGCGCTGAGCCCGGGACCGGGATTCGCGTTCCACGATCTGGCAGGACCGCGAGCCTTCGTGCATACGGGCTTCACGGGGACGTCCATCTATCTCGATCCCGACGAAGAGATGGTCGCGGTGTTGCTAACGAATCGCGTGCATCCCGCCCGTGACAACCGTGCCTATTTCGGCCTCCGCGCCCGGTTCCATAATGTCATCAACGCCGCTATCCGGCGGTCGCCTTCGACCGTTTTCCATGAATAAAGTCGCAGAGCCGGCCGCGAGGGAGCCGACAGCCCACGAAGGGGCGACCGGCTCGGACAACCATCCGTGAGCAGCCCGATGCTGCCCCTCTTCGGCTTCGGATTGTTGGTCTGGGCCGGGCTTTACCTGGCAGCCCGCGACGTGCGTTCGTGGGCTGTGACAGTAGCCGGGGGAGCGCTGCTGATCGGGGCGGCCCTGCCCGCCGCCGTCTACCTGGGCCTGACGCCCGCAAGCTTCATTCCCGAACTCGCCGCGATCGCGTGGGCGTACGCCGCCTTCCACGCGTTCTGGCGTTCCGACCGTTCACTCAGCGGACTACCCATCCTTATCGGCGTCGCCGCGGCCGGCCTGCTGGGCGCCCACGTGCTAGCGTATCTGCGGCCCGACGACTCCCTGACTCTGACGCTGTACGCGGCGGTGGGGGTCTTCGGTGCGGTCGTCGTGGCATGGCTGCACGCCCGCGCCGGGGGAGTCCGCCTCCTCCCGCACCTGGCCCGGTCCTTCGGCTACAGCCTCTTCACCGGGCTCGTCTTCACCGCGCCGGTCGCTATCGTCGTCGCCACGGACCCGGCCGCAACCACCGTCATGCGCGCGCTGCCGCTGATCACTCTGGCCACCGCCATCGCGTTCCAGGTCTTCTGGAAGCCGTTCGCGGCCGCGGTCGAATCGATCGCCTACTAGGCCTTTCCCCGATTGCGGGATCAGAGCCATCGCCTACGCACCGAACTCGATCTCCTGCCCGCCACCCCGGCCAGCTTCTCCGCACTCGATACCGAACCGAAAGAATTCACCCGCCTCACCCGCCGTGCCCTCAGCGCCTACGGAGACCTTCCGCGGCTGGTCGCCAGCCCGCTCACCCGCCTGCCCGTCATCGAGCAGCGCATGCCGGATGGCGAAGGCGGTAGCCTGCAACGGGCCGCCGGGCTCAAGAAACTGCTGGCCGAGGCGATCGATAGGCTCAAGCCTGATTCGCCCGAGGCCTTCGGCAGCAGCGATGAGTGGCGGCATTACAACTCGCTCTATTTCCCATACGTCGCCGGCATCCGTCCCTACAGCCGCCGGCTCGGCCGGCTCCCCACTGACGGCACCCTCAGAGAGGCCATGAAGTGGTTTGCCGCGGCGGTGCCCGAGCGCACGCTGCACAATTGGCAAAACGAGGCTGCTGCGCTCATCGCCCGGCACCTGCGCGAACTGGAAAACCCGTCCACCTGATCCGGATCCACCGAAAAATGGCAGCGGATGGCAGCGTTTCATGTATCCCCGGCAGTACCCGTGCACGCACTATCGGCGTGGATGAATCCACCACCGGCGCCCATCGCGCCGAAAGCGAGGCAAGGAGCCATGACTACATCAGCAACTGTCGCAGGAACAATGACGGGGCGGCGCCGGAACCTGTTGCGCAACGCCCTGCTCTGGCTGCGATCGCGGCTGACGATGTCACCCAGGCTTGTGCGTACGGTCATCGCGCTCGATCTCGTCTGGGTGTTTGGCAGCGTGGCCGCGTTGCTATTGCGCAACAGCCTGGGTCTCACGGTCGGCGGGGCATGGTAAGTCGTGATTGGCGCGGACATCGTGGCTCTGTTCGCGCTGCTTCAGTACGTCGGTCTGCGCCGCTCCCTGCGGGAGTCTGTTCGGACTGAGAACGCATAGTCAGCCCCCGGCGAGTAGGCGGCCAGGTGAAAGCTAGAGTGGGCGGAGACAGCGGATAAACTGGCGGTGGCAGCCTCTCGCGAAGTGGTATCAAAACATGAGCTGCCGGAGGCAGCCTTGCCGGGCACCGAATCGCCGCGTGTCATCTTTTTCGACGCTTATGGGACGATCTTCACCAGCGGCGATTCCGACGACCCCACGGCCGATCTTCGCCGGGGGCTGGCCGAGGGTGGCGTGGAGGTGGAGCACGATCTGCTCGCGGCGGCCCTGAAGCAGGAGATGAACCACTATCGCCATCGCCAGCGCGGGGTGCGCACCGGGGAAGAGCTGGAAGAGCTGCGCCGCGAGTGCGGCCAGATCATCATCGACGGGATCGGCGGGCCCGGAGTCTGTCCCCTGAGCGACGCCGAAGTCGCGGCCATCCTCGCCGCCACCTTTCCGGGCCGCGTCTTCCCCGACTTGGCGGAGGCGGTCGCCCGCGCCCGCACCGCCGGTTGCCGGGTCGGCGTCCTCAGCAATTTCAGCTATCTGCTGCCGATGATCCTGGACGACCTTGGGATCGGCGAGCTGTTCGACTTCATTATCCATTCGGCCGGGGTGGGATTTGAAAAGCCGCATCCGCGCATCTTCCACATCGCGCTGCAGAAAGCCGACGTCGCCCCCCACCAGGCGGCTCTGATCGGGGACACCTACGGGGAAGACGTGGCGGGGGCGACGGCGGCCGGGATGATCGCCGTGTTTCTGGATCGTGCCGACGATTCCACCGTGAAACACGAGCTTGTCGCCGCCAACTTGCCGGACGCCGTAGAGCTGGCCCTGAACGCCACCGCTCCGACTTCCGCGGCGTAAAACTTAGATCGAGCGCAGCAGCGTCGCCATCTCCAAACCGACCTGCGCAGCCTGGTAACCCCGGTTGGTTTCGTCCGGCTGCGTGCGCACTTCCGCCTGCTGCTCGTCCTCCAGGGTCATCACGCCGAAGATCACGGGCACGTCGGCCTCCATGCCGGCGTTCATGATGCCCCGAGCCGACTCCCCGGCGACATAATCGAAATGCGGGGTGTCGCTGCGGATTACCGCTCCTAGGCAGATCACGGCGGCGTACTTGCCGCTGCCGGCGCAGCGGCAAGCGACCAGCGGAATTTCGAACGCGCCGGGTACGCGGAGTACATCAACTCCATCGTCCGCCACCCCACCCTCGGCCAGGGCCTTCAGCGCCCCCTCCAGCAGCCGCTCGGTGTAGGTTTCGTTGAATCGCGAGACGACCACGGCGAAGCTCAGTCCCCGGCCATCGAGGGAACCCTTAAATTCCGGCGCCATCAGCGATTCAAGCCCTGGCCGGACTCATCAACGGAACACGTGCCCCATCTTCTTTTCCTTGGTGGCCAGATACTTGGCGTTGTACTCGCCAGGCGGAATTACCAGCGGCACCTGTTCCACGATCTCCAGTCCGTAGCCGGAAATCTCGATTCGCTTGCGGGGGTTGTTGGTGAGTAGGCGGATTCGCGAGAGACCAAGCTCGGTGAGGATTTGCGCCCCGACGCCGTAGTCGCGCTCGTCCGGCCGAAAGCCCAGCTCCAGGTTGGCCTCCACGGTGTCCAGCCCGCCGTCCTGCAGGGCGTAGGCCCGGAGCTTGTTGGCGAGGCCGATTCCGCGACCCTCCTGGCGCATGTACAACACGACGCCCCGGCCCTCGTCGGCGACCATTCGCAAGGCCGCCTCCAGCTGGGGGCCGCAATCGCAACGCAATGAGCCGAAGGCGTCGCCGGTGAGGCATTCGTCGTGTACCCGCACGAGCGGCGGCTCGCCGGAGATATCGCCTTTGACCACGGCCATGTGATCCTCGCCGGTGGTGAGGTCGCGAAAGGCGTAGGCGCGAAACTCGCCGTACTCGGTGGGCAGCACTGTTTCGGCCATCCGCCGTACCAGTTTTTCGCTGCGCCGGCGGAATTCAATCAAGTGGGCCAATCTGATGACGGCCAGGTTCTCCTGGTCGGCCACGGCGAAGACCTCATCCAGAGAGGGGTCCTCGCTCTCGGCGTTAACCATCCGGCTGAGGACGGCCACGGGGGGTATGCCGGCCTGATGAGCCAGATCCACGGCCGCCTCGGCGAATCCGGCGCGCCGCAAGACGCCGCCCTCGGTCGCCCGGATAGGCCGGACCATGCCCGGCTTTGAAAAGTCGGCGGCGCCGTAGTTGGGATCGGCCAGCGCCCGTATGGTCGCTGAATAACCACGGGGCGAACCGGGATGGGCCTCGTCGCGGAGGTCTACGGTTTCGGCGAAAAAAGGACGCCGCAAACTTGTCTCGGTGCCGGTTCGACTGACCAGGTCGATGCCGAGTTCTTCCAGTCGAGCGTGGTCCATGGCGACCAGTAGCGGAGATTCGCTGCGACGGGTTAGCCAGCTCACGTAGGGGCCGGTTACCAGGTTGGCGGGCGCGCAATAGCGGCACTCCAGCCCGGGGGTCTCGGCCACGATGAGGACGGTCTCGTTGGCGGCGAATCGCCGAATCGCGCCCTCGACCGGCGTGAAGCGGGTGTCTTCTTCGTTCATCGTTTGCCTGTCGCTTCGGACTGTGCCGCCAGCATCTTCTCAGCGTACTTGGCCAGCAGGTCCACCTCTACGTTCACCCGGTCGCCGACGACAGCCGTGCCCATCACGATGTGCTCGATGGTATAAGGGATCAGCGCCACCCCGAATCGCGTGCCTTCGCAGTAGGTGACGGTCAGGCTGACGCCGTCCAGCGCCAGGAAGCCCTTCTCGACGATGTAGCGGGCCACTTCCGGGGTGGTCTCCAGATCGAAGAGGAGCGATTCCCCGTCCCGGGATATTCCGGTGATGGTCGCGGTGCCGTCCACGTGCCCCTGCACGATGTGCCCGTCGAGGCGGCCGTTCGCGGCCAGTGGCCGCTCCAGGTTCACCCGGTCGCCGGGTTCCAATACGCCGAGGTTGGTGCGGCGCAACGTCTCCGGCATGACCTCGAAGGTAAAGCCGCCCTCGCGGGTAGCGACGGCGGTAACGCAGACCCCGTTTACGGACATGCTGCGGCTGGGCTCCATCTCGGCCGCGACCTGGTCGCCGCCGATCGCGAACGTCTGCAACCCCTCCCGCCGCTCCACCGACACGACCGTGCCGAGTTCTTCGATGATGCCGGTAAACATCGCTCTGTCCCGTCTAGACGATTTGTTCGGCGGGGCCGTAGGTGTTCACAATCGCGGTGATCTGAACGTCCTCCCCGCTGTCCTGAAAGGATACGGCACCGGACCCGGTCGCTCGCCGGAATTCGGTCGGTTCCGTGCCGGTGACAGGCATGGCGACGCCGTCTCCGACGGCGAAGGGCGCGACGAAGGCCTCGACCCGGTCCACCAGCCCGGCGGCGAAGAACGCCCGCAGCACCTCGCCTCCGCCCTCTACCAGGAGATTCAGCGCACCGCGCCGGCCGAGTTCGTCCAGCAGTGCCTCCGGCACTTTCTCCAACACCACGACCTCAGCGCCCGCGTCCCGCAGCGCCGCCACCCGGTCCTCCGGCGCTCCGGGAGCGGTGACGATAAGAGTGTTCCCGGGCACGTCTGTCTGGAGCATCTTTGCGGTTGGCGGGATTCGCAGGCGCCGGTCCAGTACCACCCGCAGGGGTTGCTTCCCGGCGTAGCCGCCCAGCCGGCAGGTAAGGAGCGGGTCGTCCGCCAGCACGGTCCCGCTGCCGACCAGGAGCGCGTCGGCCCGACGTCGCATTTCATGGACCCGCAAGCGCGACTCGGCGCCGGAGATTTGAAGCGTCTTGCCGCCGGGGCCGGCGATCTTGCCGTCCTTCGACATCGCCCACTTCGCGGTGACGTAGGGGCGTTTATGTTCCGTCCATTTGAAAAAGCCCTGGTAAATTTCGGCCGCCGCCGGCCCGCCCATCCCCATATGCACGTCAATCCCGGCGGCCCGCAGGCGCTCCACTCCGCCGCCCGCCACCGGATTTGGATCGCGTACCGCGACGAACACCCGGGCGATCCCGGCGGAGATGATGGCTTCCGTGCAGGGAGGGGTGGCGCCGTGGTGATCGCATGGTTCCAGGGTGACGTAGAGGTCGGCGCCCCGGGCCGCGTCACCGGCGGCGGCCAGCGCCCGGCGTTCGGCGTGAAGTCCTGAAGGGGGTGCCGTGGCCGAAGCGGCCACGGCACCCCCGTTTCGGAACACCACCGCCCCGACCGCCGGCAGCGGGCTCACCTGGCCCAGTTGCGCCATCGCCAGCGCCAGGGCCCGCTCCGCGGGCTCCTTCACCGCCTCCTCCGATCCCTTCCTCGATTCGGCTGTCATCATCGAAACCTAGGCCCGCGCCGCCAGGAACTCGTAGCTGGACCGCATGCAGTCGAAGGCGTCCCGCTGGCAGATATCCTGCTCCACGATCCAGGTCTGCACTCCCGCTTCCCGCCCGGCGGGGATAATGGTGTCCCAGTCAAGGTTTCCCTCGCCGACGGGGGCGAAGAACAGCTTCACCATTTCGTACCGATCGTCCGGCACGACCTCGGCCCCTTTGACGTGGGCTTCCTTCACGCGCCCGGAAAGATTCCGCAACCAGGTGGCCGGGTTCGCGCCGGCGTAGGCGATCCAATACACGTCGGGCTCGATCGCGATCCGCGGGTCGAATTCGCGCAGGAGCAGGTCGTAGATCGACTCCCCGCCGGTTTTGGGGTGGAAGAGCTCGTGGGCGTGGTTGTGATAGCCGAGACTCAGCCCGGCGGATTCCATTGCCTCCACGACCGGGAGCGAATCGCGAGCGAAGGCCCGGTAGGACGCTGGATCGAACCTGTCGTAGGGGGGTTCCAAGAAATTTACGTAGAGCACTTCGCAACCCGGGGTTTGCGCCCGCTTGATCTCCGACTGCGTCCGTCCGCGGAGCGCCGACCATGGTCGGCGCTCCGATAGGCAGGCCAGGCCGTTGTCGTCGAGCATTCGGCGCGCGGTGCCCACGTCGATCTCCGGCTCGTCACCGCCCAACACGCCCCGGTTCGCGTACTGCACCGCCTCATAGCCGACCTCTCGCCGCCGCCGCAGGGTGTTCTCGAAGTCCGGCACGGTCTGCAGATGCTCGTCCACCGAGTACATCTGCACCGCGATCGTCGGTCGCTCCTTCGCCATTCCGAACTCCGTTCGATTATCTCGCACGTCTGAATCCGATCCTCAGGCTACTGGATACAGTCCCGAAGTTTCCCCGGATTCGGATAGCATTCGCCTCCCATGAAGATCCTCGGCATCACCGGCAATATCGCCGCCGGTAAATCGCTCGCCGCCTCCATGCTCACCGAGCGCGGCGCCCATGTGATCGACGCCGACGCGGTGGTGCACGAGCTTTACCATCGTGGCACCCCCGTTTTCGATGCCGTGACCGCCCGGTTCGGCGAGTCGGTCGCCGGGTCCGAGGACATCGACCGCGTGGAACTGGCATCGATCGTGTTCGGTGACCGCGAGGCCATGCTCGAACTGGAACGGATCGTCCATCCGGCCGTTGGGGAGGCCATCCGGGAGCGGCTCGAAAGCCGGCCTCCGGCCACGCCCGCGGTCATCGAAGCCATACGGCTGGCCGAAGGGGTCAGCGCGGATTTCGTTGATGAACTGTGGATCGTCACCGCGCTGCGGGATGAGCAGATCGCCCGATTGGCCGAACAGCGGCAACTCGATCGCGCCGGCGCAGAGAAGCGACTGGACACCCAGACCGATCCCGCCGAGAAGGAGCGGGCCTTCAAGGAGCGCCGGCCCGGGGTCCCGGTGAACTACATCGTCAATTCGGGCTCGGTCGAGGAATTGCGGTCCGTCGTCGATTCCGCGTGGAAGGCCTTTCTCAAGAGCTAGATGCCTAAGGCACTGTCTAAGGTAGCTTTCTTTCTGAATGGTTGACGCGCTGTAATTCGGCAGCACTGTTTGGGACATCAGCCTCGCGGGGGCCTAGCCAGTCAACTGATCCCATACCCGTTCCACGGCGGCCGAGTCTGTGCCCACCACCAGGTAGATGTCGTCACCATCGCGAAATAGCCGGGCGGCGCGAAAGTCCTTCTCCCAGGTGACCAGGTCGCCCGCCACGAGCGTGCGCCCTGGCTCGGCCTGGAATGGGTCCAGCCAGTTTTCCTGCAGGAAGAACGTGGCGTTGTCCCAGAACAGATTGGCGGCCGGCGGGTCCCAGCGCATCTTCAAGATCAGCAAGTTGTCCATGCCGTTCTCGTAGATCACGTACTCGTCCCCGCCCCATCCATCGGCCAGCAGATTTCCGGGCACGAATCCGCCGAAAAGGAGATCGAGGAAGAAGGCGCCCATCACGTTGCGCCGCTGTTCCCGCCAGCCCAACATCGCCGACTCGCTAAGATCCGGTACCTCTACGTCCTGCGGCAGCTCGCCAGTCAGGTACTTATCCGGATAGAGGATTTGTTCCGTAGAGACCGGCAGATCGGCGTAGGCGGCATCGACCCGCTCCCAGCCGCCGACCTGGATCAGGCGCTCGACGAAGGCCTGCCCGGAGGTATACGAGAAACTGAGCAGATCCTCCAGAAACGTTCGCGCCCGGCTCGGGATCGAACTCGGAGTCCGGGCCGGCGTCATCTGGAACTCGGTCAATTCCTCCTGGGTCACCACCTGGAAAAACGCGACCACGCCGGCCACGGTCGCGTCGCCTTCGACGAGCGCGGTGAAGGCAGCGGACGCGTCCGCGTTATGGGTACCGATGGCCTCGTCGATGGCTCCGAGGTCAAAGGCGGCGTCCTGCAGCGCATGGACGTATTCGTGGGTCAAGACATATTTCAGCATCCCGAGGCCGGCATCGCCCTCGCCGATTACGAACATCGTCTTCTCGTCCTGGTTGTAGAACCCCAGGACGTCCTCGCTGAGCAATTCGAGCTGAACTTCCAGGATGTCCTCACCCGGCGCCAGAATCCCCAGAAGGCTCCATTCGATGTTGTCCATCGCCTGTTCTTCAGGCGGGTGATCCTCCAGGATGACCTCGAGCAGGTAGGCGGCGAGCTCTTCGCGATTTAGCAGGCCGGGCTCGATGTCCACCGCCGGCAGGCCGCGAATCGCCGACACCACCGGCGCGGCCTCTGCCAGCACAGCCGTCGCCGACAGTCCATTCTTATTCGGTTCCGCTGGTTCTGTCGGCGCTGCCTTAAGCAGGTCTTCCCGGGCCGTTTTCGCGGTTTGCGCCGTTGGCGCAACTTCCAGGGGGGCCACTGTCGCGACTGGCGCTGAATCTTCGGAAGGTCGGGATCCAGTGCAGCCGGTGAGCAAGACTGCCGCGGCCGCCACCAGCGCCATCATCAGTAGCGCCGCTAGCCGCCTCCGACCGATTGCAAACAAGGACAAAGAATGGCTACCTTGGGGCGAACTTCAGCCGCAAGCTTAGCTGGCGCTTTGGCGGTCGTTTATAGCCAATCCAACCACCCCCGGGAGCCGTCGATGAAGATTCAGGCGCTTAACGTCCACCATCTCACCTGCGAACTCGAGCACACTGCCTGGAACTCGGTTACGGCCCACCCCACCCGGCCGGCGCTGGTGGTCGAAGTCGTCACCGCCGACGGAATCTCGGGTTGGGGCTCGGCCGCTGGCGGCGCTCGCGGGGGTGAAGACCGGCTGGCGGCCGCCGCCGAACTGCTGCCCGGAAAAGATCTGCGCGACTGGGGCATTCTGCTGGCCGGTCTCATGCCGGTCCACGGACGCGGCCGCAACGTGGTAGCCGCCATCGAGACCGCTCTACTCGATGCTTTTGGCCGATCTCTGGACATTTCCGTGTCTGGAATGTTGGGCCTCCAGCGCCACCGGGTACCCGCCTACGCCTCCGGCGGCTATTACTACGATCACCTGCCTGACCGCCGCGATCTATTGCGGCAGGAAGTCGCCGATGCCCGCGCACGCGGCTTCCGCTACTACAAGATGAAGATCGGGCGGGTCGCCCCGGAGCAGGATCTTGAAGACGTTGTCGCCGTGCTTGAGGCCGCCGGGGACGTGATGCGCGTCGCCGTCGATCCCAACTGCGCGTACTCGTATCCGGTGGCCCTGGAAGTCGGCCGCGCCCTCGACGACCTGGGCGTGTTCTGGTACGAGGAGCCCCTGCCGAAGCGCCAACTGGATGCCTATCGCGAACTGCGTGGGAAGCTGGAGGTCCCGATTGCCGGCGGGGAAGGCTACGCCGATCTGGGCGAGTTCCAGCAGGCACTGGCGGCCCGGGCCATGGACATGGTGCAGCCCGACCTCAGCGGGGCCGGCGGATTCCACGCCTGCCTGGATGTGGCGGCGGTGGCTGCAGCGCACGGCGCCGCCTGCTTTCCGCACTGCTGGGCCGACTCGCTGCACATC
Source organism: Chloroflexota bacterium (assembly GCA_963577415.1). GTDB lineage: Bacteria > Chloroflexota > UBA11872 > UBA11872 > VXNJ01 > JASLPR01. The sequence continues at coordinate 5,167 of CAUYYU010000014.1, read as the reverse complement.
ATGGCCAGCGCCCATCTGCTGGCCGCGATGCCCGAGAGCCCGGGTATCGAGTTCGGGGCGCCGCCGTTGCTGGAGTACGACGTGACCGAAAATCCGATTCGTATGGAGTTGCTGGGCGGAGAGCCGCCGGTGGACGCGGACGGCTGTGTGGCGATTCCGGACGCGCCCGGCCTGGGGGTTGAGGTGAACCGCGAGGCGCTGGCGAAGTTCGCGATTGCCTGAGCGACCCGAAGGTTTCTGGTAACTTTCATTCGCGATACCGGCATGAGGTCGAAGGGAAATTCAGGGTGAAAGTTACCGGAGTCACGACCCACGTCATCAACTCCACCTGGCGAAATCTGGTGTTCGTCCGCGTCCACACCGACGCCGGCGTCATCGGCACGGGCGAATGCACCCCGGTCTACGGCACCGGCGCGATGGGCACGGAAGCGGCGGCCCGGGAGATCGCCGCCTACCACCTGGTGGGTCGCGACCCGATGGACATCGAGGCGTTTTACGACCGCGCCTACCGCGAGAGTTTCTGGGGTCGCAATCCCGGCGTCCTCTTTATGGGTGGGCTCAGCGGTCTGGAGCAGGCCTGCTGGGACATCATGGGCAAGGTGCTGGACGTTCCGGTCTGGCGTCTCCTCGGGGGCAAGTGCCGCGAAAAGATTCGCCTTTATGCCAACGGCTGGTACATGGAGGCCCGCGCCGCCGGCAAGTTGCAGGGCTACGTCGACGCCGCCAAACGGGTGGTCGACGACGGATTCACGGCGATGAAGTTCGACCCGTTCATGGGCAGCCCGACCCTGAGCGACGCCATTCCGCCGAAGCACATCGACGCCTTCAACGACGGGCCCATCGTCGAACGAGTGGCGGCAGTCCGCGAGGCGGTCGGACCCGACATCGACATCATCGTGGAAGTCCACGGCTGGCTCGACGTGCGCACGGCGATTCGCTTCGGCCGGAAATTCGCCCCGCACGCGCCGATGGCTTACGAGGAGCCGATCGAACCCACCAACGTCGACGCCATGAAGAAGGTCGCCGACCGGGTCGATATCCCCATCGCCTCGGGCGAGCGGATTTACACGCGCTACGGCTTCCGCAAATACATAGAAAAGCAGGCGCTGGACCTGATTCAGCCCGACGTCGGAATTTGCGGCGGCATCGCCGAGATTCGCAAGATCGCCGCCCACGCCGAGACCTATCACATCGGCATCGCTCCCCATAACTGCAATGGCCCGGTGGCGACCGCGGCGAGCGTCCACGCCGACTTCGCCACGTCCAACTTTGTGATTCAGGAGTGGTTCCCCTACGAACTGCCCGAGCACTACGGGCTGGTGGATCATCCCTTCGAGCCGACCCACAAGGACGGCTACCTGGGCCTTCCCGAGCGACCCGGTCTGGGGGTCGAACTCACGGAGCTCGCGCTGGCCAAAAACACCTACAAGGCCCTGCGCTAGGCGCGGGGCTTCCCGGTCGTGCGAGAATCGGGACCCATCCTTCTCAAACGGCGGTAGCGGCCATGGCCCTGACGATCACCGAATTTCGCGCCCGGAAGGGCTCGGACGAAAAGCTGGCGTTGCTAACCGCCTACGACGCCGCCGTCGCGCGCGCCGTGCAGGCGGCCGGCATCGATGGGATCTTGATCGGGGACAGCGTCGGCACCAACGTGCTGGGTTACGACTCGGTGGCCCAGGTGACCGTGCGCGACATCGTGCATCACGCCCGGGCGGTGTCGCGCGGAGCCACCGACACCCTGCTGATCGCCGACCTGCCGTTCCTCAGCTATCAGGAATCCGACCGCCAGGCCCTGCGCAACACACGGCGTCTGATTCAGCGAGGTCGCGTGCACGCGGTGAAACTGGAAGGCGGTCGCGCGGTGGCGGACCGGGTCCACGCCATCGCCATGGCCGGGGTGCCGGTGATGGGGCACCTGGGGCTAACGCCTCAGTCAGTGCACCAACTCGGCGGCTTTCACGCGCAGGCGCGGGATTACGACTCGGCCCGGAGCCTGTTGGACGACGCGCTGGCGCTGGAAGGTGCGGGGGCTTTCGCGGTGGTACTGGAAGCGATTCCGCACGAACTGGCCAGGCTGGTGACGGAGCGCCTCTCGATTCCCACTATCGGCATCGGCGCCGGGCCGGACTGCGACGGCGAGATTCAGGTGCTGCACGACGTGGCCGGGTGGAATCCCGATTTCCTGCCGCGCCATTCGCGGCGCTTCGGCGATTCGGCGAACGCCACGACCTACATCGTGGAGCAGTACATCGAAGCCATCCGCAAGCGCGAGTTTCCATCGACGAAGAACAGCTTCCGGATTGGGAAGAAGGTGATGAAGCGGCTGGAAGGGGAGTAGGGAGGGGACTCCACCCGCTCTGGCGTGGACCGGGGCCGGTCTTGTGGCCCGCGAACTCTAGTATTTTGTATGTCAACCCATTTATGATGCCGTGGTCAACGTTCATCGTCGCGGGCAGCGAATCGTGACTGAAGACACCGGGGCCTCAGCGCCCAAATCCGACTATTCGGCCACGCTCTGGGCCGAGAAACCGGAGGCGCCATCACGCTTGATGGCCGTGCTGCTGATCCTATTGATCAAATTCATCCTGGCGGTGCCGCACGTGATCGTCTTGACGTTCTACTGGTTGGCGGCGCTCATCGTGGCCTGGATTGGCTACTGGGCCGTGCTGCTCACCGGCAACCTTCCGCCAGGATTCCACAGCTTCGTGCTCGGATACCTGCGCTGGAACTGGCGGGTGAACGCCTGGCTCTGCGGCATTGTGGACGCGTGCCCGCCTTTCGCCACTGAGGCCGACTACCCGGCCGACGCCGGCTGTGCACTGCCGGAAGCGGGTAATCGACTCCTGGCAGCGGCTCGCATCCTGAACCCGATCATCGTGATCCTATTTATCCCTCACCTGATCGCGCTCTGGGTGATGGCGATCGTAGCGACGCTCGTGTTTCTTATCACCCCGTGGGCGGTGATTTTCACTGGCAGCTTCCCTCAGTTCGCTTTTGACATCCTTGTCGGCGTGGCCCGCTGGCAGCACCGGGTTACCTGCTTCCAACTCGGCCTGGTCGAACAGTACCCACCCTTCAGCATGTCCGAATAGTTCCGTGTCCGTAAGACGGCAAGAGCCCGGGGAAGCTCGCTTCTCCGGGCTCTTTAACTTCCAAGTTTTGAACGGTCTCCGCGTTACCCGAGTGTCAGGCCGCCGTCCATGATAAGGGTCTGACCGGTCACCACTTCGGATTCGATCAGGAACACGGCCGCGTGGGCGATCGACTCGGGCGAGCAGGCCTTCTTGATCAGTGTCTTTTCGATGTAGCCACTTACGAAATCGTCCTTTCCCTCCACCCAGCGGGTCAGGATCACGCCGGGCGCCAAGGCGTTCACCCGCACTTCCGGCGCGAACGCTCGCGCCAGCGACTGGGTCAGGGTGATCAGCGCTCCTTTCGAGGCGGCGTAGGCGATGGAACTTCCCGATCCGGTGACTCCCGCCACCGAGGAGATATTTACTATCGCCGCCCCGTCCGATTTCTTCAGGTGTGGCATCGCCGCCGCCGCCACGTAGAAGGGTGCCTTCAGGTTTACCTGCAGGATCTCGTCCCACTTGTCCGAGGTCATGCCGTCCAGGTCGGTATGGGCCACGAAGTGGGTAATGCCGGCGTTATTCACCAGCACGTCCAGTCGGCCCAATTCGGCCACTGTGTGCTCGACGAGCGCCGCGCTCGCTTCTCGGTCGCCGACGTTTGCCTGGTAAATCGTCGCCGGAACGCCCAGCGCCTTCACCCTGGCCAGCGTCTCCTCGGCTTCGGCGCGCGAAACCGAATAGTTGATGCAGACGCCCGCGCCGCGTTCGGCCAGAGCCAGCGCGATGGCGGCGCCGGCGCCGGTGGCCGATCCTGTAACCAGCCCGGCCCGTCCTTCCAAGTCAATCATCGAATTCTTCCCGGCGGCGGGTATTGACGCGGCCCGCGCCGCATCAAACCGATCATCGGCCGCCATGAATTGCTGGACCCTGAGTCTTGGTTATAGACTAGTGTAGACCTGAAATCCGGGAAAAACGATCCCGGGACCGAAGCGATCAATTACGGGTGGGCGAACGCCCGCAGGAGGTGGGCTGATGGCAAACGGCTTCATGGGCAAGATCCTGAACGTGGATCTGAGCGCGGGCACTCTGACGGATGAGGTGATCGCGGACGATATTTTGCGCGACTACGTCGGGGGCTACGGCCTGGCCGCCCGCCTTCTGTACGAGCGCATGCCCGCGGGGGTGGACGCGATGGGGCCCGAGAATTTGCTCGCTTTCTTCACCGGCCCGCTGACCGGCAGTCCGAGCATCGAGGGCAACCGCTGGGTGGTGTGCTGCAAGTCGCCGCTGACGGGCGGCTGGGGCGACGCCAATTGTGGCGGCACGTTCGGTCCGGCCATGAAGGGCGCCGGCTACGACGGCATAATTTTCTCCGGCATCTCCGAGAAGCCGGTCTACCTGCTGCTAGATGACGGCGAGCCGAGCCTGCACGAAGCCGGCGATCTCTGGGGACAGGACTCCAACGAAGCCGAGGAGGCGTTGCAGAAGGAGTACGGCGGCGACGGGCGTATCAGCAAGGCCCAGGTGGCCGTGATAGGTCAGGCGGGGGAAAACCTTTCTTTCATCGCCAGCATCATGAACGATTACGGACGGGCGGCCGGACGGTCCGGGGTCGGCGCGGTGATGGGGTCGAAGAGGATCAAGGCGATCGTCGCCCGCGGCAACCAGAAACTCCCGATGGCCGATAGTGCGGCTGCGGCCGAAACCCGTCGCCGCTACCTGCCCACTGGAAAAGAACTTTCCGCCGAAGGTAAGGGCGCGCACGACAGTTTCGTTGACTACGGCACAATCGGCATCACCGGTGAGTCGTCCTATTCGGGCGACTCTCCCATCAAGAACTGGGGCGGTCAGAGCAACGTTGACTTCAAAGAAGGCCGGGACGCCTTTGAGAAGGACATGCTCATCGACGACTACCAGGACCGCAAATACGGTTGCTGGCGTTGCACCATGGCCTGCGGCGGCCACATGAGCGTCAAAGAGGGGCAGTTCGCCGGCACCAAGCACCACAAGGTCGAGTACGAGACGGCGGCGGCTTTCGGGACGATGAACCTGATGTCGTCGTTCCCGCACCTGGTGAAGATCAACGAGATGTG
>CAUYYU010000013.1:0-19781 GCA_963577415.1 Chloroflexota bacterium | reverse complement strand
TCAATACAGACGTCATAGAAATTCGGGTCCAGCGTCGCGGCCTGGATTAATTGCCTTCCGAATGTCCTCATCTGGCTGCCGTTCTCATTTCGGCGTCCGCACGAGCTCCTACGGCGTGAAGTCGCTGTCGGCCCGGACGCGTTCCGCGAACGCGGCCAGCAGGGACGCGGTGGCGTCGGCGTCGGCCATGGAGATTACCTCCGAGGGAGAGTGCATGTATCGCAACGGCACGCCTACGAGGGCGGTCGCCACCCCGGCTCGTGAGATCTGGATGGCGTTGGCGTCGGTGCCGGTGCCGCGCGACTCGGCCTCCACCTGCACGTCGATGCCGGCGTCTTCGGCGGCATCGAACAGCATCTTCTCCACGACCGGGTTGATATTCGGGCCGCGGGCGATGACCGGGCCGCCTCCCAGCCTGACGTCACCCACGGTCTTCTTGTTAACCCCCGGGGAGTCGGTGGCGTGAGTCACGTCCACGGCCACGGCGACGGTGGGGTCGATGCCAAAGGCGCTGGTGGTGGCGCCGCGCAGGCCGATCTCCTCCTGCACGGTGGCGACGGCGATGACGGCCGCTTCCAGATTTTTCGACTCGATCCGCCGTAGCGCCTCGGCCACCACCCAGGCTCCGACCTTGTTGTCGAAGGCCCGCGCCACGGCGATGTCGTTTCGCAACTCCTTCATGCCCAGGTCGTAGGTCACGGCGTCTCCCACGCGAACCAGCTTCCCAGCCTCTTCGCGATCGGCCACGCCGATATCGATCCAGATGTCCTCGATTTTCACGGCCTTGCCCCGGTCGGCCGCGGTGGTGAGATGCACGGCCTTTCTGCCGGTCACTCCCCGGACCGGGCCGCCATCGGCATGAATCACGACCCGACGTCCGGGAATCAAGCTGGCGTCGTGACCGCCGATGGTGTTGAAGTAGATGAAGCCCTCGTCGGAGATGTAATTGACCTGGAATCCCAGCTCGTCGCAGTGGCCGGCGAACATCACGCGCAGCTGCCCGTCCGGATTTCTGACCGCGATCACGTTCCCGTGGAGATCGGATTCCACGCTATCGGCGAATCCAGCGGTATATTTTCGCCACTCTTCCCGCACCGGCTGCTCGTAACCCGACGGGCCGGGGGCCTCAATCAATCGCTCCAGGAAATCGCGTTGTTCGCTGTCCATGTAGCTCCTTGAGAAATTGAGGGTGGTTGGGTCCCAGGATCAGGTCGCGCCAGCCTACCGCATTCGCGGAGATGGTCTTGTCCGCTAGTCCTCGTAGATGTAGGTGAGGACGGTACCGCAGTCGGTTCCGCTGCCCGTATGCAGGCGCAGCTCCACGCCGGTGGGCCAGGTGTAAGCGGGGAATACGTAGGTGTGGTCCGCCCGGTCACGCACCGTCCAACCGCCGATCTCCAGATCGGGCCCGAGGTTCACGATCGCCACGTACTCGTCATTCAGATTTTCCTGATCCAGCCCGGCGGCGTTGGCGCGAAAGCGGGTGACCAGCAGCCTTTCCGTTGGGGTGGGGGTTGCCGAGGCGCGCGCCCGCGCCTCGGCCGCCAGGCCCGCCGGGTCCCAGAGGCAGCCGATCCCGCCGGCCCTAGCGGTGGCGACAGCCTCCTTGAAGCTGTCGGCGTGCCGGGTGTTCGGCGGGATGCTCAATACCCCCGCGACCCCTCGCTTCGCCAGTTCCAAATTCAGGTGTATATTTCCCACGTACACGTAGCGCAATATCCGCCCGTACACGTGGCGATTCTCCTCATCCGGCACGAGACGCACTTGACTGTCGCCAAGCAAATCCTGATTGAGCCGCGTGGCCTCGTCGGCGCAGCGAGCGTTCACCTCGGGGGTGTCGATGCCGATGTAGCGGACGCGCTCGACGGTCCCGTCGATGGTGTCGCTGTCCACGACGCGCAAGACCTGCACGTCTGCGGCTTCTTCCGGCGGCCCCGGGGGCGGGGTGGGGATTGGTCCGGCGTCGGACTCGGGAGCGGTGGAGGCAGGTGAACAGGCCGCCAGCGCCCGCAGGCTGGCGACCACCACCCATCAGCGCGGGTCCATTCCGCCGGTTACGATACCTCTCCTCGTTGCCCCACGATCCTCCGTAACTCGACCAGCGCCCTTAGGTAAGACTCCAGATTGCGCCCGTCCACCTTCAATTCGGTTTCGCCGGAGACTCCGTCCACCGCGCCCCGGCGGAGCATGGCCCGCAGGCGGGCCTCTTCCATTTCGGGGTGGGGCAGGAGGTCCCGGCCGGACATTTTCGCCAGCTCCGCCACGATGCCTATTGCCCCCCAGTTCGACACGCTCGCGATCACCAATTCATCCGCCGCGGCGACGCAGGGATCATCGAGCACCCCCTTCTCGATCAGCTGCTTCCGGTATCCGCCCATCCCGGCCTCGTTACCGCCATCGCCGACGGCGAACGACGGCGCATCGCCCGCGAGCAGATGATGGGTAAGGGCGCAATGCTCGGTTATGTCGACGTGCTTCCAGTTTCGATACGACCCGTCGGCGGTGGGACCGGGACGCTCGATAAAGCCGATGGCGGTCGGTTTCACCTCATCCAGAAACCTGGCTGCCCAGTTCGCGCTCTTTCTGTTGCTCATCACGGGAAATTCGACGCACGCGATCTTCGGCGGCGTGATGGCCCGCAGGGCTTCGAATGCGGTGGTGTCGGTCACCATGGTCACGTCGGAGCCCTGCAGCTGCAGGGCGTGACCCAGCGCGGCGGTTCCGGGCGGGCCGTCGGTCTCCGGCGCCCCGTTCACGTAGAACCCGGTGACCAGCACGACCCTTTCTCCGTGGTCATGTAACAGCCGGGCGACACGCTGGCAAAAGTCCGGCGGCAGGTGACCGGCGATCTTCGAAATACCCCGGGTGTCGTCCGAAAGCACCGTCCGTTCGACCTCACCCAGCGCTTCGGGCAGATCGCCGTCCTGACCCGGGCCTACTTCCTCCATGGCGTCGAAACTCCCCTGGCCTCAGCCAATTCCTCTAGCCGAATTCGTACCATCGCCGGTAATTCGACCCCCAATTTCAACTGGCGCCGATGGCTCTCGCCGGCCCGCTCGCCGGGGATCAGTATGCGCTCCACGCCCGGCGCGCGTCTCGCGGCCCGGACCGCCTGGATTTGCCGATCCACCCGCGCCCGGAATTCCGATTCATCGGTGAACGCGGCGACATCCAGCGCGAGGAAGAAATGGCTCGTCCACAGGTCTTTTCGATCCGACTGTTTCGCCAATACGGAGCTGGCCTCGTTTCCGGCCAGGATTCCCCCGAGCACGTCGCTCACCAGGTTGATGCCGAATCCCTTGGCCCCGCCGAAAGGCAGGAGCGCGGCGATATCGGCGGCCCGGATCGCGGGCTCGCCGTCGGCGTCGACCCCCCAGCCGGCTCCGGCCGGTGAGCCATCCAGAGCCGCAAGGCTGACCTTGCCGTCGGCGACGGTGCCGGTGCCCATGTCCAGCACGATGTCCGGTTCTCGTCCGGCCGGCACGCCCCAGGCGTAGGGCAGATTGCCGAGCGCGGATTCGGAGCTCCCGTGGGCGGCTACGGTAACGCCAGGATCGTTGGAGGTGGTGAATCCGATCATTCCAGCCGAGACGGCTATTCGCACCCAGTAGCCGCCGGCTCCGTAGTGGGTTGAACGGCTTACGGTGGCCACGCCGACGCCCGATTCTCGCGCCAGATCGATGGCGGCCAGCATTGCGTCCCTAGCGGCGAGTTGTCCCATGCCGCCGTCGGAGTTTATGTGTACCCGGGTGGAGGTTCGCTCCACGGTCTTGATTGAAGGATTCGCGTTCACGCGGCCGTTCTCCAGCGATTCCAGATAGCTGTGCAACTGGTGCACGCCATGGGAGAAATGACCGCGAAGGTCGGCGTCAACGAGCGTCTCGGCGACAAATCCGGCCGAGTCCGAGGGTATCCCTTGCGTCCGCAGCAGGCCGGCTGCGATTTCTGTCAGGGGTTCATGCCCGATCAGCACTCGTCAACCGCCCCATCTGAATATCTCTGTCGACGATCGTGGTGTCCCGCGCCGGGCCGGGCGGCCGAGCATGGCGGTCTACTCTGATTCCTCGGCGACCTTCTCCGCCGCCTCCGGCGCGCCGGAGGCGGCGGCGGGCTCGTCGGACGAGACCGCCGGCTTCGCGCCGTCCAAATCGGCCGCCGCGATTTTGGCGGCCAACTCCGGAGTCTGGATCACAAGCTCGCAATAGGGGTGCATGGTGGTCATGCGCATCTCGTACGTAGCCACGGCTCCCATCTGCTCGGCCAGGGAGAGGTCGTAGGCGTTGCTCAATTTGCAGATCGGAACCTCGGACCCCTGTTTCAATCCGTAAGGACACTCGTGCATCCGAATGCGTACGCGCCCCTCTTCGCTGGTGTCGATCGCGATCGAGCCGTCTTTCACGAGCGATTGCCGCTGAGCGGCCCAGGCGAGCGCGATTCCGGCCGGGCCCTTGCCGTTGAGGTGAGCCAGCTTGATGGCGTCGGCCGCCGCCTGCCGCTGCAATTCCTGCCTGGCTTTCTCCAGGGTCTCCCCCCCGGCGGTCGCCACGACCTTCAGAAGGGCGCCGAACTGCTGGCTCTGGGGCGAAAATCTGCGGACGGTTTGCTCGCCGCTGGCGCCGGCCAGTTCGGCCACTTCGGCGTGCATGGCGTCGAGGCGCCCGCCGATGTTTACGGTCGCTTCGGAAGGCGTCGTGGAAGTCGGTATCCGCGGGTCCGTTTCGGGCGAACCGGTAACCACCGGCAGCGGAGAAGCGGCCGGCTGGCCGTTTGGCGCGGCGAAGGTCTCGTGAATGGCCCGGTACATGGCGTCGGTCGGTTCGACGGCCCGCTGCTTCGCCAATTTTGCGGCGGTCGACGTAGAGGTTGATCCCGGGGCCGCCGTGTCGCCGGTGTCCTCCCCGCGCAGGGCGTCCCCCGCCATTCCAAATTCCGCCCGGATGTCCTGGCCGGCCTCATCCAGGTCCTGCTGGACGCCGCCCACCGTCTCGACGATGTCGGCGTGGATATCCACCAGCTCCTGCCGGGTCAGCTCGGCCTCTTCGCGCAGATTCGCGATCTCGCTCTGGAGGAGCTTGATCTCCTCGTCGAACTCCTGTCGGAATTCGCCGGTGAGGCGACGCAACTCCCGTACCCATTTTCCGACGGTACCCATGGCCTGCGGGAGGCGGTCGGGGCCAAGGATTATCAAAGCGATCGCGAAGACGAGGATGATCTCGAAGGTGCCTATGCCAAACATTGACTGAAATTCTCGCTTAGAGGTTGATTCCGCCGACGGCCTCGTGGCTATGCCGGACGGTCGCTAAACGATACCTCCTATTGCAAGGCCACGCGGAGCGCCTGCTCCACATCGTCGACGGTGATAATGCTCATCTCGTTGGCCAGGGTATCGGGGAGATCGTCTAGGTCGGGCTCGTTGGCCTTTGGAATGATCATTCGCCGGATACCGTGCCGGTGGGCCGCCAGCAGCTTGTGGTCCAGGCCTCCGACGCCCAGCACCTTGCCGCCCAGGGCCATTTCGCCGGTCAGGGCCAGCTCCGGGTCAACCAGCTTGTCTCGCAAGGCCGAGACGAGGGATACGAGCACCGCCAGCGACATCGATGGGGCATCCCGATTGTCGGAGGCGATGCGGTGATTGAAGGTGTAGCCGTACTCGTACAGTTGCCGGGCGGACACGTCCAGCTCGGTCATGCGCGAATGGACGAAGTTATAGGCCACGTCGATCACGCGGCTCATCTCGTCGGTCTGTTGTCCGGCGACCGTGAAGCCTCGGGAACCCGGCACGGTGGCCACTTCCATCACCTCCACGGATGCCCCCTCGACGGACCCCAGGATGCCCTTGGCCATGCCCGGCTGCCCCAGGGGATCGAGCGATCCGAAATATTTTCGCGGTACTCCCAGCAGGGATCGGACGGCTTCGGCGTCGATGCGCTCCAGCGGCGGTCGATTCAGCAATATGCCGGCGGCCACCTTGCGACATGCTTCGTCGAGCGCGGCCTCCAGGATGGCCACTCCGGCCTCCAGGGCGTAGTCGCTCACCAGCACCTCGGCCGCTTCGTCCTGAAGGTCGAAATTCTCCGCCGCCAGGCCATGCTTTTTCAGCAGCGACGGCAGGATTTCATCCCGGACAAGCTCCAGCTTGCGCGCCTTCACATACCCGGTGCATTCGACCGGCAGAAGTTTTGCGTAAACCTCCGGAGGCAGAAAATCTAGGGCGTTGGTGGTGATCACGAACAGCACGTCGCTAAGATCGAATTCCACGTCCAGAAATCGATCCCGAAACCGCTTGCGTTCCCCTTCGTTGAAGACCAGGTTGATGACCGACAGGCCGTGATCTTCCCAGGTTCGCACGGCCCACTCCACGTTGGCGAGAACCACAACCGCGTCGCGCCGGTCGGCGCGCTGGAGGGCCTCCACGATCGCGCCGGGATGTCCCCGCCCGCGATCGGACATGGTCCCGAAGAGGCCGGCGTCGCTGGCCATCAGTCGCAGGTCCACCACCTCGACCGGGCGGCCTATGGCGGCGCCGATTTTCCTGCCCAGGGTGCGCTTTCCCGTACCTTCCGGGCCCGCCAGCACCGGGACCGGGAGTTTGCCCAGCCGTCCTTTGGTGGGCTCCGAGTAGGCCGAGGCGAGGAATTCGACTAGAGCCTCGTGGATGAACTCCGGGGCGAAGTGCCCCATCCGCAGCTGCTCGGAAAGGGCCAGCACATCGACTTTGGTTTTCGGCTCTGGGTCCCACGGCAGTCGCAGGAGGTGATCCAGGTAGTAAAACGTGTCCACGTACTCGAGCGAGGTGGCCTCGACGCCCTGGATGCTGGCGGCTCGGGCCCGTGCGGTGGCGATCGCCTCTTCCGGCAGGGCGAGCTTGTCTAACCTGGATTGCAGATCTTCGGGAGTGATCGGCAACGCCTTACCGTACCCGTGTCGAGACGCCATTAGACTCTTGGCGATAGCGCCGCCGAGTATATCGCGGAGCCAGCGGCCCTGATCGTAAGAATTGGCACCCCGTCGAGATTTTGCTGGGTAAATGACACAATCACGCAAACCCCTGCCCTCCGACTACAGCGGCGGCCGTAAGGTCGAGCGCTTCGAGATCGACTGGTCCGATCCTCGCTTTTCGAGCAAGGAGCCGAGCTTCGCCGAGTTGTACGAGGCCCTCCATCACGGGGACTGCGCCATCTGCTGGCTCGCGGATCGCACCGTCCGCCGGTACCTGCACACTTATTGCGAGGAAAACGTCACCGACGTCGGTGCGCGCAAGAAACTTCGCGAGGCCAACGGCTATTGCAACCGTCACGCTCACCAACTACTGGAGGAACTGGACACGCTGGCCGTGGCGATCACATACGCAGACATCTTCTTGAAACTCCAGAAAGAGTTGAGCAAGGCCGATCCGGGCTACACCCGCTCAATAATGCCGACGGCCCTGCGCCGCTGGAAGTACCAACGCGGCGGCCGCGATTCGCCGGTTTTTACCGTACCCCGGCCGTGTCCGGCGTGCGTGGAGCAGGACCGTTCCGAGAGCCGTTACGTGTCGGCGCTGACGACCTATCTGGACGATCCGTTGCTGCTGGACAAATATCGGGCCTCCAATGGCCTCTGCCTGGTGCATCTGCGACTGGCGCTTGGCTCCGCTCTTAACGCGGAGACGGTGAGGGTGCTGGCGGAGGTGAATCTCGTGGCCTGGGAACAGATTCAGGTGCACCTGGCCGAGGTGGTGCGCAAAGCCGATCACCTGGCCAACGATGAACGCCTGAGCGAGGCGGAGCGCAAGGCGCTCTTTGATGTTGTGGATCGGATCGTCGGCAAACGCGATATCAGGTAGATTCGGCCGGAGCCTTCGGCAAGCGCTCGTAGGCGAAATCAGGTAGTTTCGGCCGGAGCCCTTCGTAAGCGCTGGTACGCGCGCAGCACCTCGGCGACGCTCCACGCCTGGGCCATGCAGCCATCCGGCCGGCGAGGTGCGTCCCCGTCATAAATTTCGCCGATCGATCCCAGCCCGGCGGCGTCCAGCGACTCTAGGAGCCCGTCCAGCACCCCCTGCAACCCGTCGGCCGAACCAAAGGCGTGCAGGTGGGCGTCCACGTAGGCGCCGATGGGCCACGGCCACACGGTCCCCTGGTGGTACGCCCCATCGCGCTCCAGAGGCCCGCCCTCGTAACGGGGCGCGTAGCAGGGGTGATCGGCCGCCAGCGTCCGCAGGCCGAATTCCGTCAGCAACCCGTCCCGCACGCTCGTGACCACCGAGCGTGCGTTTTCTCCATGGACCAAGGGGTGGGTGAGCGATAGCGCCAGAAGCTGATTCGGCCGCAGGGCCGGGTCGTCTCCGTCGGGACCGTCCACCACGTCGTTGAGGTGGCCGGCGTCCGGATTCCAGAATCGCTTCCGAAATGACAACGCCACCCGGTCTGCCTGCGCCCGCGTTTTTCGAGGATTAAGGCCGGCGCCGTCCAGCCAGCCCTCGAGCGATCGCAGCGCCGAGTACCAGAGGGCGTTGATCTCGACGGGCTTGCCGATTCTGGGAGTAACCACCCAATTGCCAACTTTGGCGTCCATCCAGGTGAGCTGCACTCCCGGTTCGCCCGCCCGGAGCAGGCCGTCGTCGAGGTCCACTCCGATCCCGAAGCGGGTGCCGCGGTCGTGCTCCTCGGCCACGCTCACCATCTTCATCAGGAGGTCGTCGAGCAGGGTGTCGTCGGCCGTGACCTCCAGGTAGCGAGCCACGGCCTCAAACCACCACAGGGTCGCGTCGGCCGTGTTGTAGTCCGGTTCGGTCCCGGAGTCGGGGAAGCGATTTGGAAGCATTCCACGATCGACGTACCGGCCGTATTCGAGCAAGATTTCCCGCATCTCGGCCGCGCGCCCGGTCGGCAGGGTCAGGCCAGGGAGAGCGATCATGGTGTCCCGGCCCCAGTCGCCAAACCAGTGATAGCCGGCGATCACTGTCCCGACATCCCGTTTCCCCCGGGCGACCAGGAACTGATCGGCCGCCAGCGCCAGCCTCTTCGTGACGTTGTCCGCCATCCCCTCGGTGAGAGAATCCTGGCGACGGTCGTAGGCTGCCATGGATGCCTCGGCGCTCCGCGGCTGCTCGTAATCGGTGCTCGCCGCCAGTGCGAACGACTCCCCGGCCCGCAACCGCACCCGCAGGGCGACCGGGCACCAGAGGTCCTCCACGAAATCAAAGCCCCGTTCCCGTTCCCGCCGGTGGGCCACTTCCCAGAACCAGTCGCCCGAGGCATCGACCTCGATATCGCGATCCGCGGTCAGGGTCAGCACCGGCTGGCCGTTCCGCCGAATGGCAACCCGTCTACCGGTGCCCTCGGTCGCGAACGCGAATTCCCCCAGCGCCCCCGCCCGGGTCTCGGAGTGGAAGTCCCGATCGGTGACCAGCGGCAAGAGCCGTAATTCCACCTCCCCATCCCCATTCAGGCGGTAGCTCACCCAGGTGCGGTTGGCCCCCCGGTCCATCCAGACGGTCTTGACGACTTCCACGTCGCCGGCCCGATACACGAATTCCGGCCGATTGCCGACCAGGCGGAAGGTTTTCAGGTTCCCCCAACCGTCCGGGTGGAGGGTGCCGTCGCGGTACTCGTTGGTGGAGAGGTCGTAGCGGTGCTCCCCGACCACGACCTCTTCGATGAGGTTGGCCAGCCGCACGCGCCGCCCGGCAGGGGGCTCGGTGGCGGCCACCAGGAGGCCGTGGTAGCGGCGGGTGTTGACGCCGCTGAGCGTGCCGGCGGCATAGCCGCCGATCCCATTCGTGACCAGCCATTCCCGGGTCAGCAGGTGATGCACGCCTTCGCCGGCGACGGGGTATTCGGTCACCGGCGGACCGCTCACGACAGCTCGACCCGTCCGGCCAGGGCGGCGACCACTTCGGCTTTTGAAGGCAGTCCCGCGGCGGTACCGCCGCGACCCACCTTGAGCCCGGCGGTCACGGTGGCCAGCAGCCCGGCATCGGCCGGGTCCATGCCGGCCATCCAGCCGTGCAAGAACGCGCCGCAGAAGGCGTCGCCCGCCCCGATGGCATCGACCACCACGGGCGCTTCCGGCGGCCAGTGGCGCAGCTCATCGTCCCAGCCGACCCAGGCGCCGTCCGCCCCGGCCTTGGCCACGACGACGGGCACGCCGGTCTCGCGAAAGTGCTCGACCACCTGCTCGGGATCGCTCATCCCGAACAGGGGCTCGGTGTCCTCCGGCACACTGGGCATGAAGAAGTCGGCGAGCGGCAGCAACTCCTCCACCGCGGCCCTGGCCTCGGCCGGCTCCCAGAGCAGGCGGCGGTAATTTACGTCGAAGCTCACGAGCCCGTCGGCGGCCTTCACAATCTCCACGGCGGCCCGCACTGCCTGCCGGCTGGAATCCGAGATCGCCTGCGTGATGCTGCTGGTATGAAAGACGCGTACGTTGCGCAAGGCGCCTTCGGGAAGCATCGCCGGCGTCATTCGCGAGGCGGCGCTGTCCTGCCGGTAGTAGAGGATTTCGCGGTCGCCCTCTCGCAGCATGGACATCAGGTAGAGTCCGTTGAATCCATCGACCTCCCGCACTAGAGAGATGTCCACGCCCTCTGCCCGCCAGCCTTCTAACAGGTACTCGCCGAACGGGTCGTCCGCCACGGCGGTCAGAAAGGCGGCGCGAGTTCCGAGCCGGGCGGCCATCGCGGCCAGATTCAGGGCATCGCCGCCGAAACCCCGGGTGAAAACCGTGGCCTGCCCGATGGGTTCCGGGGCGGACAGCTCCACCAGGCATTCGCCCATCGTGATGAGTTCCGCCGGCCCCGTAGGCTGTGGCAACCGCGACACCTCCTGCTGTGGCGGTCGCTCGCCGCCGTAGTACCTCCATCGTAATCCACCTGCCGCGGGTTCCCGACAAGGAGTAGGCGGAGGGAACTCAACGCGCTTAGAATCCATAGAATGGCTTGCCGATGAAGTGGGATGCCGGATGACTCAGGTTCGCGATACCGTCCGCGAGGGCGATACCGGTGAGGCGGTGCCGTTCGCGGTGCGCGGGGGCCGCCCCGGGGACGCCTACGAGCTAAGTTTTCACTGGGGCGAGGCGCGCGCTCCCAGCCAGATGCATGTGCTGGATCGCTACTTGGGGGAGGTCGAGCGCGGAATTCAAGCCTGTCAGATCGCCGTGTGGGAGGAGAACGGGGACCTGGTGGGGCAGCTGTGGACTCGCTTCCGCAATATCGATCCTGCGATCGCGGACGGCCGCACCGAGTGCTACATGCACACTCTGTTCGTCATGGACGAATATCGCCGCCGCGGGGTCGCCCGGGCCATGGTCGAGAGTGCTTCGGCGTCGGCCCGCCGGTTCGGCCGGTCGGTGCTGGTGATCGGGGTCGATCGTCCGAACGAATATGCCCGCGAGCTTTATGAGAAGTGGGGGTTCAAGGCGTTCTACGAGACCAACGATCTGCGCGGCGACCTGATCTTCCTGCGACGGCGGCTGCTCTGACCGATCTCGGTATCGGATCTTCGGTCAGCTACTCGTTAGCGGTGCCAGTGCGTTGTAGAATGGGCCGCTCCGCGACTGGAATCTAACAGGGCGGTCCAGTCCGCCCGGCGTACTTGGAATTTGGGCGTGTCCGAAGACGAAAAGCTCGAGTATTCACACAAGATAGACGGTGCCGAGTTCGTGCGTCGTCTACGGGACAATGTGAATAGGGGCGACTGCCCGACCACATTCTTCCTAGGAGCCGGCTGTTCCGTCTCGTCCGGGATTCTGGCCTCCCAGGGTCTCGTCCGCGACGATTGGCTGCCGAGACTGCGCAAGATCCGAGGAGGGCCGCCCGGTCAGTCCGTCGACGAGTAGTGGGCGATGGAGCAGGTGCCCGGCTACGACCTTGAGAACCCGGCGGCCTCGTACGGCAAGGTTATGGAATTGCTGTTCCATGGAAATGAAGAACGTCAGCGGGAAATTGAGGCGCTTTGTCAGGGTCGGTTCCCCGCGTTTGGCTATGGCGTCCTGGCCAAACTGATGGAATCCGACGACGACGCCTTTGGCGCCGTCCTGACGACCAATTCCGATGATCTGGTTGCAGATGCAATGTATTTGTTCACCGGCACAACGCCGTTGGTGATTCCATGCGAATTGCTGACCGGCTTCATCCGTGCGCAGCGGATGAGACCGATGAGCTTGACCGAATCCAGAAACGGGTAAGAACGAGAATCATCGAGCTGTTGAGCGGGCGGGGACTTGTGTCCATCGGATGCGGTGGCAACGATGAGGGAATCGTGCAAATGCTGCGCGAACTGCCCGAGTATGCTCTCCCCCAAGGTCTCTACTGGGTATCCAACGAATGGCCCGCGACGGCGATCGCGGATTGGCTTGACACTAGGCCTGACGTGACCTGGGTGGCGATGGGAGACTTCGATGAACTCATGCTTCTGATGCGCGACGACTTCAATCTACCTCACCCAAAGATCGAGCCGATTCAAGAGGTATTCGACGGTTACCGCTGAACGTTTGCGGACCTATCTGAAGAGGTCCTCGGCTTGTCCCCTGATGAACCGGGTAGCGATGAATTGCGTGAGGCGGCGGAGCGGGCCGTTGAGTAAATGGACGACTGGTGGCATTCGAGATTCGGGCGAGAGAGTTCAAGGAGACCGATCCAGATCGAGCCGACCAGTTATACCGGGAAGGGCTTAGGGCTTTTCCAGAATCGATGGAACTTCTGGGTAACTACGCATTCTTCTTGCCGCACCTTCGGGATGACCAGGACGGCGCCGAGAAACGATATAGACAGGCGTTGAACGTGGACCCGGACGCGGCCAAAAACCTGGGCAACTACGCGAATTTGTTGACAGGCGTTCGCGGCGATCACGACGAGGCGGAGAAGCACTATCGGCGGGCGTTAGAAGCGGACTCAGGAAATGTAGCTGCTCTCGGAAATTATGCGAACTTCCTTATGGAGATTCGAGGTAACAGTGACGGCGCGAAGGAGCACTTTAAGAGGGCGCTGGACATAGAGTCTGACGAGGCGAATATCTTGGGCAACTACGCGAGCTTGCTAAGGCGTTTTCCTAGTGACCCCGACGGCGTGGAGGAGCAGTACCGACGGGCGTTGGAGCTAGCTCCAAACCACTCCGGCAACCTGGGCAATTATGCGAATTTCTTAAAGCACGTTCGCGGCGATAACGACGGCGCGGAGGAGCATTACAAGCGGTCGCTGGAGGCAGATCCAAACTACGCCATTGGATTGGGCAACTACGCGGGGTTCCTGCTCGGCCTTGGCCGGCTGGATGAACGCATGGATCTCCTCGACCGAGCAATCTCTGCCGCTCGTTTCACGAAGGTGACCGGTTTGCAGGTGGAATGCTGGTTTTACTTGTACGCCAATGGGCTCGCTAGTCGATGTGACGAAGCGCTCGTCGAACTCAAGCGAGTACTGGTTATCGGTGACCGATCAGGGGCGGGGGATTGAGTGCCAACATCGCGCGTTCGCTCAGAAGATAATCACCCCAATGGGCGGTTGGCTTACGAAACTTGTGGCGGTAATCGCGGACGAGGCCAAAATCCAGTCGCTCGACGAATGGGACGATTGGGTAGTGGCATAATCAGCTTATGTTGCTAACAATCTCGGTTGCGGGCGAACTCCTAGCCTCTACTCATCGCTCCTGTGTCGGGCTGTATAATTCCGCACCGTTTGGCCGGGTCTTGCCGCCTGTAAATAGATTCAGGCAGTGCGCGGGATTTAGAGCTTCAGTAGAGGGTTGATGGACAGTGATGGCTGAAGAATGGGCCTTCTTTGAGGGTGATTACGTCCCCATTTCCGAGGCCAAGGTCAGCGTAAAGACTCACGCCCTCAACTACGGCACGGGCGCGTTCGAGGGCATCCGCGGCTACTGGAATGAAGACGATCAGCAGATGTATCTGTTCCGGGTGGCGGAGCACTTCGAGCGGCTGCACCGATCGGCCCGCATTTTGCGCATGAATCTGCGGTTCTCGGTTGAGGAACTGGTTAAAATCGCGATCAACGTCGCCGCCCGCAATGAATATCGCACCGACGTCTATATCAGGCCGGTGGTTTACAAAAGCACGCAGATCGTCGGCCTGGGCATGGCCCGCCGCACGGAAACGGGCATCGAGTTTTATCCCGATGACTTCTTCCTGTACGCGGTTCCGTTTGGCGACTACCTGGACGTGAACAAGCCGATCCGCTGCGGGGTTTGCTCGTGGCAGCGAATCGACGACAACATGATCCCGGCGCGGGCCAAGGCCACCGGTATCTACATCAACTCGGCGCTGGCGCGCACGGAGGCGGAGGAGAACGGCTACGACGAGGCGATCATGCTCACGGCCGCCGGGCATGTGAGCGAAGGCTCGGGCGAGAACGTGTTCATTGTGCGAGACGGGGTGCTGGTGACGCCGGGACGGTCGGAGAACATTCTGGAAGGCATAACCCGGGCCACGGTCATTCAGCTTGCCCGCGACGAATTAGGCCTCGAAACCATCGAGCGGTCCATCGATCGAACCGAGCTCTACATCGCGGATGAGATGTTCCTTTGCGGGACCGGCGCTCAGATTTCGGCGGTCTCCCATGTGGACAATCGGATGGTCAGCTCGGGCGAAATCGGACCGATTACGGCCGACCTGATGAAGCTATACTTTGACGTTGTAAAGGGTAAGCATCCGAAGTACGCGCACTGGTGCACTTCGGTCTACCCGGCCAACGTGAGCGCCGCGGTCAGGCAGGCCTGAGCGGGCGTCCCGCTCGGGGGGGGTAGCGATCAGGGAAGCTCCAGCGGTCTCCCCGGCTTCACGACTCCATCCGGCGGTCGGTCCGCATCGATCAGACGGCTCCCGGAACGTCCCGGCCTCGGCCCGAGCCAGGCTATTTCGCGGTCCTGCAAGTGTTGCCATTCCCGGGTTCGTTAACCGGATATGAATTCCGATTCTCGGCTCGACGCGCTCGAAGCCCGGCTGGGATACGCGTTCGGCGATCGCGGCCTTCTGCGCCGCGCCCTCGTGCACCGTTCGCTGGTCAACGAGTCCGAGCTGGACGCCACCGACTCCAACGAGAGGCTTGAATTCCTCGGCGATGCCGCACTGGGACTTGCGGCCGCGGACTATCTCCTCGAGCACTATCCCGACCGCCCGGAAGGCGAACTTTCGCCGGCCCGTGCGGCCCTGGTTAGCCTCCGGTCCCTCGCCAGGCGGGCCGAAACGATTGAGCTTGCCGAATTCGTCAGCACTGGACATGGAGTTAATTTGGCCGGAGGTCGGTCCCGCAAGACCGTCATCGGACGTGCCTACGAAGCCATCATCGGCGCCGTCTTTGTCGATGGTGGTATGTCCGAAATCGAGCGCTTCCTCCTACCTTGGTTCGAGGACTTTTTCCAACGATACGATTTCACCCCAAAACCGCATACGGATAACAAATCTCGATTGCAGCAGCTTACGTTCGAGGATGGAGGACAGCATCCTCTTTACCATCTGATCGACTACTCAGGTCCGCACGAAGACAAGACATACCGCGTTGAGGTTTCTGTTAACGGTGTGGTCCTCAGCCAAGGCGAAGGCAGCAGCGTGCAGCGGGCCGAGTTGGACGCCGCCGGCCGCGCGCTTGAGGTCCTTCGGCGCGATCGCTCGGTCCAGACCAACCAGGCCGCGAATTAGATGTACCTGCGCCGCCTGGAGATAGTGGGGTTCAAGAGCTTCGCCCGCCGCACCCAGCTTGAATTCACTCCCGGGGTCACGGCCATCATCGGACCCAACGGCGCCGGCAAGAGCAATGTGGCGGACGCGATTCGCTGGGCCATGGGCGAACAGAGCATGCGCACTCTCCGCAGCACTAAAACCGAGGACGTGATCTTTGGCGGCGGCGAGGGCAGGGCCCGGTCCGGCATGGCGGAGGTCACGATCACTTTCGATAACGCCGACAACTGGCTTCCGATCGACTTCGAGGAGGTCAGCGTCACCCGGCGGGCGTTTCGCTCCGGCGAGAATGAGTATCGCCTCAACGGTTCGCGGGTGCGGCTGAAGGACATCCAGGACCTGTTGCGGTCGGGCGGTATCGCGCTGGGCGGCAGCATGGTCATCGGCCAGGGTGAGGTGGACGCCGCGCTGAGCCTGCGGCCCGAGCATCGCCGGTTGTTGCTGGAAGAAGGTGCCGGCGTTTCCCGCTATTACGCCCGTCGGGACGATGCCCGGCGGCGGTTGGATCAGACGGAGCGCAATCTGCAACGGCTCTCCGATATCCATGCCGAGCTCGGTCCCCGGCTGGAGGTGCTGCGCGAACAGGCCGAGATCGCGGCCCGGAGCAACGAACTCGCCGCCGAGTTGCAGGAGAAGTCGCGGGTCCTGCTGGCCCACCGCCTGGCGCTGGCGATTGGGGCGGAAGAGGGCGCTGTGGCCGCTCGGGCCGAGGCTGAGGGCCGCCTGGTCGAGTTTGAATCCGGGAGCACCGAGAAGGAGGCGGCGGTCACCGAGGAGCAGGTCGAAGCCGCGCGAGGGGCCTCGACCCGGTCGGAGGCGGCTCACGAAGAGCTACGCGCGAGCATCAACGATCTCACCGCCGGCGCCCGGCTCGCCTCCCAGCGAATCGAGTTCGAAGAGCGCGCCCTGTCCGACCTGGAGACGCGGCTCGCCGCCGCGTCCGAGGCTCAAACGAGCGCTGCCGCGGTGGTCGCTCAGACGGAGGCCGATCTGGCCGAACTTGAGGCATCTTGCTCCCGGCTTGAGGCCGAGCTGGGCGAGGCCGGCCCTGAACCACCGAGTGACGAACATATGGCCGGCTTGCAGGCGGCGGTCGCCGAGGCCCGCGAGGCGGCGGCCGAGCTGGCCGGCGAGATCGCCCGCACGCAGCAGTCGCAACAGGCCCTGGCCACCCGCCAGACCGAAAACGACAGAGACGCCGCCAGCGCCGCCGGGGATCTCCGGGAAGCCAGCCAGACGCTGGTGTCCCGCCAGGCCGAGGTGGTGGACGCCGGTCGCCGGGTGCGCGACGGCGAGCCCCACTCTGTGGAGGCCCGCCGGGCTCGCGATGGAGCGGCGGCGCGAGTCAGGGAGCTTCGAGCCGAACTGGAACGAACCCGCACGGAAGCCCTCGAAAATCGCGCGGCCATCGAAGGCATGCGCGCTGAAGTTCAGGCCATATCCACCGTCGGGGCCGAATCCGTCGCCGCCCGCAGGGGCATCGCCGCCCTCCTGGAAAACGCCGATCGGCTCCGCGTGCGCGGACTATTGCGAACTGGCTTTATGACGATACCGGCGGAATTCTCGCGGGTGGTCGATGCCGCTCTGGGTGATCTACTTGAGGATGTGGTCATCGACCGGGTCGAGGATCTGGGCGACGCGATCGCGTTCCTGCGCCGCGAGCACGATGCCCGCGTCCGCTTCCGGCCCGCGGCCGGTTTTCCAGAACAGTCCGGACGGCGCTGGCCGTTTGGTGGAGGTGCGCCGTCCGGTTACGGCGTTGTTGGCACTCTCGACGGGCTCATCAGCGTGAGGCCCGATTTCGCGGCGGCGCTCCTGCCACTTCTGCGCACGATCGTGGTCGTCGATCAACTGGATACGGCGCTGGGGCTGCGTGCCGACGATCGCCGCGCCGCCGCGTATCGTCTGGTCACCCTTGATGGAGAGTTGGTGGATCGGGATGGCTCGGTTCTCGTCGGCCGGTGGGACGAGGAGACGGTGGCCGACTTAAGCCTGCGGGCGGTGGAGCTGGAAGCCGGCATGGAAGGCGCCCAGGCCCGGGCCGAGGCCGCGACGAAGAATGAAAACGCTGCCGAGGAGGCGCTGGCGGCGGCGGTGGCCGATGAAGAGCGCGCCAACGAGGAGCTGGAAGCCACCACGCTATTCGACGCCGGGACTCGCTCCGGCCTCCGCGGGGCCGAGGAGGAGCTCAAGCTCGCCCACCGCCAGGAGACGTTCTGGCAGGAGTTGGTGGAGAGAACCACCACCACGGCGGAGGACATTGCCACCCGGCAGGAAACGGCGCGGGACCGGCTGGCCGATTTGCAGACTCGCATCGAACCCGCCCGGCAGGCCGTCGAGGAAGGGGAGGAGAGTCTGGCCGCCTCCCAGCGACTGGTAAGCGCGTCCGGGATCAGCGAAATACGTTCTCGCCTGACCATCGAGAAGGAGCGTCTACAGAACGCCCGCAACCGCTTCAACGCCCAGCAGGCCGCCGTTGAATCCACCGAGCGGGACGGCGAGAAATTCGCCGCCGAAGTCACCGCCACCGGCCAGCGGCTTGAGTCGGCGCGGGCCGAAGCCAAATCCAGCGAAGCCCGGGCTACCGCCGCCAGGGAGGAGCTCCCGGCGCTACTGGAAGCGGCTGAAGCGGGACGGCGGCAGGTATCCGAGCTCGAAATCTCCCGGAGTCAGGGCGAACTTGTGCAGCGGGCCCGGGCGGTCGAGCGTGGGGAGATAACGAACGCGATTGGCGCCGCGGGTGACCGGGCTGAATCGGCCGATCAACGCGTCACCGATATTCGCGAGCGCATATCGCAGGAGTTGGGTCCTGAGCCGCTGGAACCGCAGCGCTACTCCCGTCCGGTCGGCGAGCTGGAGGCGGAGATCGAACGCCTGCAGCGCCTGGTCCACGAGGCCGGTCCGGTCAATCCGCTGGCCCCGCAGCAATTCCAGGATGAAAGCGCCCGGCATGGCGATCTGGGGGAGCAGATCCAGGACATGCAACAGACGGTGGAAGAACTGCGCAAGCTGACGGGCGAGCTTGAGAGCGCGGTGCAGAGCGAATTCATGGAGACGTTCAATCTCATCCGTACCGAATTCCGCAAGTACTTCAGGGTCCTGTTCAGCGGTGGCAACGCCGAAATAGTCCTGTCCGATCCAGACGAGCCCGCCGCTTCCGGGATTGAAATCACGGCGAAGCTGCCCGGCAAACGCACCCAGCGGTTGGAAGCGCTGTCCGGTGGCGAGCGGTCGCTGGTCTCGATCGCGCTGCTCTTCGCTATGTTCAGCGCCCGGCCGGGCCCGCTCTGCGTGCTGGACGAGGTGGACGCGGCGCTCGACGAGGCCAACACGATTCGCTTTCGCCGCATCTTGCACGATTTCGCCGACCGCACTCAGTTCATCGTCATCACGCATAACCCCGGTACCATTGAGGAAGCCGATTCCATCCTCGGGGTCTCGATGCCGGCCACCGGCGTATCCCAGCTCGTCTCCGTGCGCATGAACGGGGTTGGCGGCGCCGGCGCTTCCGACGGGGTCGAGGTCTCCTCCAGCGCCTAGGCAAATATGGCAGTCAACACCGATCCTCTAGCCGCGATCGCCGATCAATACGATTCCTACGGCCCGAGCTTCGCGCTGGGCCCGGCGGAGTTTTACCGCTGCCGGCGGCGCAGCGACGACGCTCCCATGCTCGGAGCGCTGTTTGATCTGAGCGAACTCGAACCAGGCGCCGCCGCCGAGATTCCGGCCGCCGTTGCGCTCTGGGATCGCGCTTCTTTTCCGGGCTGGCGCCCGATCCAAACCCATCCGGTTTCGGAGACTCTGTTCGTCGTCATGATCGAGGACCCGGGAGGAGTCGGGTTCACTGGAGAATCCGGTGAGGCGCTTCGGGTCAGCCCGATTCGCGCGGTCCATCTGGGTGTCGAGGTGGCGCGATCGGTGGCTCACATCGTCGACGCCGGGTTCCCGGTGCCTGTATTGCCACCCCACCTGCTGCGCGAGGTTCCGGGGGGTGGGGTGGTGGTTCTGCACGCTTGGATTCTGTCCGTCCTACCCTGGCTCCTCCGTCTGGGCGCGTCCGCGACCACGGTCCTGCCGGCGTCGATCCCGCCGGAAGCCGACAGCGGAGGAGCTTT
>CAUYYU010000012.1:0-20103 GCA_963577415.1 Chloroflexota bacterium | reverse complement strand
GACGGGCGAGCGGCGGGCGTTTCCGGGATTCGTGCCGCTGGCGATCGGGGCGCTGGGGGTGGTATTGGGTGGCATGGCGCTGGTGCGGAGAGAGCAATTCGGACGGTATGCGGTCGGGGCCCTGACGCTGTTGGTGGGGTCGGTCGCGCTCACGCTTGGACCGCACTGGAAGGTGGAGGAGACGGTGACGGACGTTGAGTTGCCGTACCTGTTTCTCTTCGACAATTTCTCGATGTTCAGGGCGGTGCGGGTGGTGGCCAGATTCGCGGTGCTCGGGAACATGGCGCTGGCGCTGCTGGCCGGGATCGCGGTGGCGATGGTGGGGCGGCGCTTTCCGGGCCGTCCGCGGATGGCGGGACTGCTGGGGGTCGGACTGGCGGCAGCGGTGCTGGTGGAGTCGTTTACCGCACCTCTGAACGTGAACCCGGCGCCGGAGGACGCGGACCTGGAAGGGCTGCTGGCCGAGGCACGGCCGGGTCCGACGCTGTTCGTGCCGGTGAGCGGCGCGGACGAGGTGCGGAGGCTCTGGTTCGTGACCAGAGCGGAGAGCGGTCCGCTGGTGAACGGCTATTCCGGTTTCATCTGGCCGCAGTACTGGTACTTTCGCGACGCCGCCGCCGAAGTGACGGAGGCGAATGTCTCCGGGCTGGCCCGGGGGCTGGCGGCGTACGGGGTGCGGAACGTGGTCCTGGAGCGACCGAAGCTGGGGCCGGAACAGCTCGCAGCATGGGACGCGTTGGGGGAGGACGCGGCGGTGGAGGCGGTGACGCAGGCGGGGGCGTGGACGCTTATGAGATTGGCCCCGGCGGGGGTTCCGGCGGAGGGAGAGTGGAGCAAACTGGAGACGGCGTTGTTGCTGCAGACGGCGCCGGTGGACGCCGGTTTGCGGACGTGGTTGACGCTGGTGAACGCGAGTTTGGGTCCGTGGATGCCGCGGGATGGCGGCCACGTGCGGCGGGCGCTGGTGAGGTGGACGAACGCGGAGGGGAAGTCGGTGCTGGAGTTCGAGACCGATCTGCTGCCGCCGCCGTTCCTGGCAGGGGAGGGCTCGCACAGCCCGATCGTGCATCTGTTCACGCCGGCGCAGGTGGGCCGGTATCGGCTGACGATGGAGGTCGATGGAGAGACGATCGTGGACCGGGCGGTGGACGTGGAGGCCATCGCCCCGGGGTCGTTTGAGGGCACGGTGGCGGGACTGTCGGCCGGGTTGACGGGAGTGTCGGCGCAGACGTTCGAGGGCAGGCCGGGAGAGAAATTCATATTGCACGTGGACGCGCTCAATACCGGGTCGGTGGCCTGGGGTGGGGAGGCGAACATCAGGCTGGGATGGCGCTGGTACCGGGTGCTGCCGAACGGCGAGGAGATAGAGATGCCGCGCTACGAAGGGCGGTTCCCGCTGGCGGGTCATCTGACGGGCGATGTCTGGCCGGGGAACGGCTACTCGTTCCGGGGGGTGGTGGAGACGCCGCCGGAGCCGGGGACGTTCAAGTTGCGGGTGTTGATGGTGGCTGAGAACGTGGGCTGGTTCGAAGCGACGCCGGTGGTGGTGGATGTGGTGTTGAAGCGGTAGGAGTCGGGGGGCCGGCGGCTCCGGCCGGACAGGGCGACCGCGCGGGTACACTCGGCCATCGGAATCATGACTGGTACTGGAGAGGCTGATGGCAACGGAACTCGGAGACCGACGTATCACCGGCTACCCGGATGACGCGCCCCGCGAGAAGAAGGAACTGGAGCTCAAGACGTACGAGTATGAGTTTCCATTCAACTACCCCAATGCGACCTTGGATCGAGTCTGGGTGGGCGGGGAGAGACACGGAATCGAGCTATATCCGATCAAGACCTCGGACGGCTCGGTGGCGACGTCCGGCCTGCCTTCGGACTGGATCATCATCGAGGAGGATGAGCCGATCGTGCGGATCGCGGTGATCGGGAGCGTATGCACACCGCCGGGGTCCATCCTGCTGGAGTGCGAGCCGGTGGACGGCTTACGCCACGACGGGGAAAATAAAAATGCGGTGACGGCGCGATTTCGGGCAGACAACCTCTGGGGGATGCACTTGAGAGGTGACCTGTTGAATCAGGGTGGAACTTACCAGTCGGTGCCGATATCGGGAATGAGCTGCGCGGCGTTCGAAATCCCACCCTCCAACTCCGTCAGGATCTCGGTAATGGGTGCGATTCCGGGCTGGACGGACGACAACTATCCGGACGACGTGCACTATTCGTTCAGATTGATCCGCACGACGGTGGCGGTCGGGAACTAACGTATCCCGGGGCACGCGCCGACTCGCGCCAGAGGGGGGAGTCGGCGGAGGTAATTCACCTCGACTGAATTAAGCGAAAGGCAATGATGAGGCTGGAATCTAAGAAGGCGGTGGTCACGGGCGGTGCGTCTGGAATCGGCAGGGGAATCTGCCGGGTGTTCGCGAGGGCGGGTGCGCGGGTGGGCATCGCCGACATCGACGAGTCGGGAGGCCGCGAGACCGCGAACCTGATAGAAGGGGAGGGCGGGCAGGCCTTCTTCATTCGTACGGATGTGTCGTCGGCAGAGAGCGTGGAGCAGTTGATCAGGGCATGTGCAGGCCGCCTGGGCGGGATCGACATTCTGGTCAACGACGCGGCGGTCTTCATATTCGGCGGCGTGGAGGATGTGACCGCGAGCGATTGGGAGAAGGTCTTCGGGGTCAACGTCATCGGCGCGGCGAATACGGTGAGGTACGCCCTCCCGTATCTCAAGGAGTCCGACGGAGCGGCGATAGTCAATATCGCGTCGATAAGCAGCCTCATCGCGCAGCCGGAATTCATTCCTTACAACGCCTCGAAGGGCGCTCTGTTGCAGCTGACTCGTTGCCTGGCGATGGACCTGGCCAAGCACGATATTCGAGTGAACTGCGTGTGCCCCGGCTCGATTTACACGCCGGCGACCGAACGTCATCTGGCGCACGTGGGGGCGGACCGGGACGAATTTCTAAAGGGAGCAGCGGACGGCAGCTTTCTGAAACGGCTGGGGACGCCGGAGGAGGTTGCGCACGCCGCGCTGTTTCTGGTGTCCGATGAGGCGTCGTTCATCACCGGGGCGAATCTGGTGGTGGACGGAGGGGCGACGGTATGACGGGTTCAGCGGCAGACGGCGGGTTCAGGTTCGTGGACGCCCACGTCCATTTCTATGACATGGGACACGCCCGGCTGCGATACGACCACTGGCAGCCGGATCGTGACCACCCATTTTTGGGCGCCCAGACCAGAAGACTGGGGGAACGAAACTACCTGGCGGAGGATTTTCTCGCGGACGCCTCTCCGCACGGAATGGTGAAGGCGATTCATGTGCAGGCCGCGATAGGGTCGCCGGACCCGGTGGTCGAGAGCGAGTGGCTGCAGGAAGCCTACGACCGAACGGGAGTGCCGCAGGCGATCGTTGGGTACGTGGACCTGCGAGCGGCCGAGGCCGAGGCGGAGATAGAACGCCACTTGGAATACGGGAATTTCAAGGGGATTCGGGATTTCTCGTACGGCGACTATCTGGTCGACGAGGATTTCAGGAGGGGGTTCGCTCTGCTCGGGAAGTACGGGCTCATTTCCAGTCTGTCGGTACAGTGGCAGGATATGGAGAAACTGGCGGAGCTGGCGCGGAGGTACCCGGAGATCACGATCGTGCTGGACCACGCGGGGTTTCCCGACGAGAGGACGCCGGAGTATTTCGAGAAATGGCGTGGGGGTATCGCCGTGGTTGCCGGGGTGGAGAACATCATCTGCAAGATTTCGGGTCTCGGCATGGGCGACAACAACTGGACGGTGGAGACGACTCGGCCGTTTGTGGAGGTGTGCATAGAGCGGTTTGGTTGTGAGCGATCGCTGTTTGCCAGCAACTGGCCGATTGACAGCCTGTGGAGCAGTTACGGCGCGGTGGTGGATGCCTATCGCAAGATTGTGGATGGCTTCAGCCTGGAAGAGAAGGACGCCCTTTTCGCCGGTAACGCGGAGCGAATCTACGGGATCTGATGTGGCGGGGAGAGTGGGAGGGGTGGTGGAATGGGGAGAGGGCGGTTTGCCCTCAACCACCGATGCGGCTCCTCGGGCAGGACTTGAACCTGCAACCTTTCGGTTAACAGCCGACGGCTCTACCATTGAGCTACCGAGGATCGTGACACTGGTAATTATCGGATATCCGGGGCCGAGGTCAACCACCTCACTGTAACCGTATCCGCCGAAGGCTCAAGCGGGCCGTCTCCACCGGCGCTTAGTTGGCGGTCTTTTCCTCGATCAAGCGGGCTTTAATTTCAGTCACGCTCACCACGGGCGCGTCGCGTTCCGCCGCCAGTGCTCGCAACTCCGATCCGCGCATCATGGTGCCGTCGGGGGTCTAGATCTCCGAGATTAACGCGGCCGGGTACAGTCCGCCGATCCGCATGAGATCGACGGCGCCGTCCGTGTGCCCCATGCGTCCGAAAACGCCTTTCGGGTCGGCTCGCAAGGGAAAGATATGACCCGGCATCAGGAAATCGGCGAGCTTCGCGGCGGGATCGAGAAGCGCCCGGACGGTAGCGGCGCGATCGATGGCCGAGCTGCCGCTGGTGGTTCCGTCCTTCAGGTCCAGGGAGACGGTAAAGGGCGTCTCGTAGTGGGCGGTGTTGTGATTCACCATCATGCGGATGCCCAACACGTCGACCCGCTCGGCGGCCAGGACGAGGTCGCTCTCATCCTTGCGGTCGGGCTCGTCCGCCAGCATCGCGAAGCCGCCGGTGCGAAGCGATTCAATGGCGGCATCAACCGCGGATGCAATGGTCTTAGCCCTCAGGCAGGCGGTGGCCGGAGGCGCCGCCTGCTCGGTTGGTGGTGGCGGTCAGTCCGGTGTTGCTTTTATCGATCGCGGGTTCACCGGCGGAAGAGCCTGAATAATAGGCCAGTTCGGCTTTCCCAATCCGGGCCGGCGCGGCGGCCGCTCGGGGATTCCGGCTACGTTTCATATACTCGGCGGGCCATCGTGGCTAGACCGCATTCAAGTCCCGTTCGGAGAAAGCTCGTGTCATCCGTATCCGTATTGCTCAGCGTGGACGAAGCCGTGGAGCGCGTACTTGCCGCGTTCAGCCCGCTCGAAACCGCGCGGACGCCGCTATCCGAATGCTACGGCCTGGTGCTGTCCGAGGACGTGCTGGCAAAACACGACGTGCCGCTGGATGACAACTCCGCGTACGACGGCTACGGGGTCCGCGCGGACGATGTTGCCGGCGCCACGGCCGACAGCCCGGTGCGGCTCAGGGTCATTTACGATCTTGCGGCCGGGTACGTGGGGGAGGCCCCGGTGGGGCCGGGGGAGGCGGTGCGCATCATGACCGGCGCGCCGATTCCCGACGGGGTGGACGCGGTGCTGGGATTTGAATTTACCGATCGTGAGGACTGGGGGAAATTCGGGACCGATCCGCGGGGTGATTCAGGACAGGATCGGGCCTATGTGAACGTGGTCAAGCCTGAAGACAAGGGCGAGAACATTCGACTGGCCGGTGAGGATATTGCCAGCGGGGCGTTGGCGCTGCCAAAGGGGACGGTTTTGCGGGCGGGGGCCATCGGGGTGATGGCGTCGCTAGGAATCTCGGAAGTTCCGGTGCATCGACGTCCACGGATAGCGGTGGTTCCGACCGGGGATGAAGTGCTGGAAATCGATGAGGAGATCGAGCCGGGGAAGGTTCGCAACAGCCATGCGTGGGCGCTGGCGGCGCTCATCGATGAGTACGGGGCGCGGGCGAAACGCTATCCGATAGTTCCGGACAACGTGTCCGACGTGCGGCGGGCGTTCGCGCTGGCGGCCGCCGAGAATGACCTGATCTTCTCCATCGGCGGCGTGTCGATGGGAGATCACGACCTGGTAAAGAACGTGGTCGGCAGCGACGGCGACGCCGACTTCTGGCAGATCGGGATGCGCCCGGGCAAGCCCTTACTTTTTGGGCATATCGACGGCACGCCGATCCTGGGCCTTCCGGGTAATCCGGTGTCAGGGCTGGTGGTTTTCGAACAGTTTGGGCGTCCGGCGGTGTTGAAAATGCTGGGTCGGGTGCGCCTTCAAAAACCCACGGTGAAGGCGATCGCTCGGAACGATCTGAAGGGGGCGGGC
Source organism: Chloroflexota bacterium (assembly GCA_963577415.1). Taxonomy (GTDB): domain Bacteria; phylum Chloroflexota; class UBA11872; order UBA11872; family VXNJ01; genus JASLPR01. The sequence goes on along the minus strand of CAUYYU010000012.1, from coordinate 13,997 downwards.
GCACGTCGCATGTTCGTGCGAGTGCGGGTGGCGATCACCGATGATGGATACGAGTGTTGGTCGACCGGGGAACAGGGGTCGGGGATTATGACGTCGATGGCGTTCGCGGACGGTCTGGCGATCGTGCATGAGGATGTGGACTTCGTGAAGGCGGGGGAGAGCGTGACGGTGCAGATTCTGGATTGGGCGGAGCTGGCGTAGGCGAGCGATATAATCGGCGTCCGCTCCGGGGCGTGTAGCTCAGCTGGTTAGAGCGCACGGTTCACATCCGTGAGGTCACAGGTTCGACTCCTGTCACGCCCACCGTCGCGGCCGAGTCCGCCAAGCTGTCCGAATTTCTTGTCGATAGCGCTGGCGCCGCGCTGCCATCCGTTCCGAGATCAATCGAGACGGGGCCGTTTTTTTGGGCTGGCCCACCAGGTCTTTTGTACCCGCGGTAAATGTATCTGAGAACGTAAAACGGGATGATGAGTGAGAGGGATATTGGGATAGCTATTGCTAGACCGAGAGTTCCCACTAGGGTTCGGATCGCCTCGCCGGTGCGGCATGCGAACGACTCCCTGATCTCGAAGGTCAGGCTGATAGCGAGCCATATCGAAGTCAGCAGAGTCGCGCTTGTGCTCAGGATCTCCGCCCGTTCCGAAGGCAACGCCAACTACTCCGAATACACCGCCACTCCCACCACAGCGATCGGGATGAAGGCCAGGGGGGGGCATCGCCGCGAACCCCAGCGAGCAAAAGAGGCTGCCGTAGGGCGACGGCCTGCCGGCGCGCTCGTACGTCGGGGGCAGCTCCTCCAGCCAGTGGACGGCCTCGTCCGCCAGCGAAGCAAACGCCGCCGCCACGGGCTTCCAGAGGCGGGGCAGCAGCCCGATCATCACCCCGAGGGCATTGTCTCCGGGCTCCAGTTCGCGGAGGTGCGTCCCTGGCTCGCAGCGCTCGATTAGCAGCGCGGAACGGTCGGCTGTCGTGCTCCAACAGGCGCACGGCGCCGTCGCCGTCCCAGCACGCCAGCGCGGCGGCCTCATGGGCGCTCTCCCGATCCGGAAACTGCACCTTCAGCACTGCTCCGCTTCCATCCGCGAGAGTCGCCGGTAACACGAGCGAGACGTATGAGTCGTCATACGGCCTGCCGAGGCGCAGCGACCATAGCTCCGCGCATTCCCCGACCAGGGCCGGTAGAGCTTCCAGCCACACCCGGCCGCGTTCATTTCCGCGAATCCAGTCCAAGCCCCGGGGAATTTCCGGATTCAAACGGTACGCTTTCTTCTAGGTCTTTGGCTGGCGCCGGGTAGAAAATCGGAGCGTTGCCGCCGCGAGCCCCCCCCCGGACATTCACCGCTCCGACCAGACTTGCGGCGACTGAATTTCACGCAGACCCTATAACATCGGGGGTCCATGGCGAGGCCCACCGATCCGCAGCGATTCGCCTCAGTTCCGGTCTGTGCTAGCTGCGTTTCGGCTCCGAAGGGACGAATTGATGATGATTCCGACCGTGCTGAAGGGCGGGGTCTTGCTGGCGGCGGCATTAATCGTTCTCACTGCATGTGAATCCGGAGGTGGCGCGGGCGAGATCGCATCCGATTCGGCGTCGGCCGGTTCGACAGCCGCAGAGACAAATGATGCGGTGGGCCCGGCTGAGGTGATCGAGCCATCGCCGACGCCGATATCAATCGCCACGCCGACGCCCATCCCAAGTCCAGCTGCCACCGAGGCGCCGGCAGTAGCTCCCGCCTCAACCCCCACCCCGACCAGCATGCCGACGGAGCCCTGGCCAACCGCCACTGCCGTGCCGACGGCAACCCCATCACCGGTCCCGACCTCGACGCCGATTCCGACTGCCGTTCCAACACCCGAGCCCCTTCCAACTCCCACTTCCGCGCCACCTAGCCCCACCCCGATTCCGCCGCCGCCACCTACGTCCACCCCGGAGCCGCCGGCGGCAAGTTCAGGTGTGAGTTTTAGCGCCCAGGTTCTACCGATATTCCTGGGTCGCTGCGTCATGTGCCACGGCGGCACTCAGGGCCTCTTCCTCGACTCCTACGGTGGGGTGATGGCGGGCAGTGTCAACGGTCCTGTCATTGCACCGGGCAGTCCCGACGGCAGCAAGCTGGTGTGGAAGATACGGGGGGCAGAAGCGGTGGGGGAACGAATGCCGTTTGGGGGTCCGTATCTGAGCAATGACCAGATCGATCTCATCGCCGCCTGGGTGGCTGAGGGGGCGTTGGACAATTAGTAACGGGTCGGCCCGGTCGAGCGGCACGAAGGGCTCCGGACGGCGGCCCCGGTAACCGTGCCGGGGGATTAGCCGGATGGCGGCGGCTGGCGTCCTCCGAGGTAGGCCTCTTTGACCTGTTCGTTTTCCTGGAGCGATGCGGCCGAGTCCTCCAGCACCATCTCGCCCACGCGCAAAACGTAGCCCCGATTCGCCAGGCTCAGGGCGGCGTCGGCGTTGTGTCCCACCAGCAGGATCGAGGCGCCCGCACGATTGATTTCGCGGATCGTGCGAAATATCTGCCGCACGAGAATCGGCGCCAATCCCATGGAGGGCTCGTCAAGCAGCAACAACCGGGGAGCGGCCATGATCGCGCGACTGGTGGCCAGCATCTGCTGTACGCCCCCGCTCAGGGTGCCGCCGACCTGGCCGCGGCGCTCGGCCAGACGGGGGAACAGCTCGGATAACTGCTCGAAACTCCGCTTTACCGCGTCCTTGTCGGAGCGGGTAAAGGCGCCCATCTCCAGATTTTCCAGCACCGTGAGCCGGCCGAATATCTGCCGCCCTTCGGGCACCAGTACCACGCCGAAGTGGACCACCTCGTGCGTCTTTACGCCATCGATCCGGCGGCCTTCCAGAAGGATTTCACCACTTCGCGGCGTTACCAGACCGGCAATGCTTTTCAGCAATGTGGATTTGCTGGCGCCGTTGGGAGCGAAACTAATCACCCCCGAGACGCACTAGTAGTTCGAAAAGGTCCGGATGGCGTCGTTGATGGCCTTTCGCCGGGTCAACAACTTTCCGTCCGCCGTTAGCTGGGACGCCTCGTCGATCGCCTGGATGATGATCGCATCGGTGTCGTAGGGGTGGGCATTGAACGGGCCCTGCGGCTCGCCGAACTTGTGTCGTGGTGCTCCAGGAACGAATTCAACGGATCCGCGTCAGTCTCGCCGAGATCGGCGAAGGATGAATACGACCCCTCGGCGTCTCCCGCGGCGGAGTCGATGCAACCTTGGCTTTTGATGCCGTCGGCTCCCATGAATATCGCGTCGGCGAGACCGACCTCGTTCTTCTGGGATACGAGCAGCGCGCCCTCAGTGAAACCCACCGAAGTAGATCAGGTCAGCAGCGCCGTCCGTTCCGGCGTGGGAACCGGACGGACGTCGTTAATTGTCGGGGATGAGTCGCGGCTGGACGTTCTCCAACTCGCGCCGCCGGTTGTGAGCCTTGATCTCGCCAATCACCTCCGAAAGGCTATCAACGTCCTCGAATCGTCGGTATACGGACGCGAATCGGACGTAAGCGACGGCATCTACATCCCGGAGCCGAGCCATCACCATGTTACCGATGCGACGTGCGGAAATCTCCGTCAGGCCCGCGTTCAACACTTCTGCGGTGACCGAATCCACCAGTTCCTCGATCTCCTCGATCGAGACCTGCCGGTTCATGCACGCTAGCCGCGCGCCTTCAAAAATCTTGCTCCGGTTGAATTCTTCGCGCCGGCCGTCCCTCTTGCTGACGAGGAATGTCGCCATGTCCGACCGTTCCACCGTTGCGCAACGATGGTTGCACTGCGTGCACTCGCGCCGCCGTCGAACTCCACCATCAGTCAACTTCGCCGCCAGGATTCGCGATTCGGTGGCTCCGCACTGGGGGCAAATGAATTGCTCAAGTCTCTCGTAGGTCGTGAATCGATGCTCACAGCTCAGGCAGTGACGGCGTCGCCTAACGCCCGAGGCGTTATCACGACTGTCTATGACTTTGAGATTGGAATCTTCGCACTGGGGGCAACGCATGAATCGATGATCCTCGGTCCATCACCGGCGATGGGTACGGGCCGCATTCCCTGAAGAATACACCGATGAAACCCGGGAGGACTCCGTTCCGCGGTCGACCTGGCGCCCGCCCACACCCCTGTTCGGCCCCCACCGGAATCGGTTCCCACGCGGGCCCGCCGCGGAGTGCCAGCCAGGATCGCGTCGCGGAAACACAAACCGTCCCCGTTTTAGAAATACCGGTGGCTGAGGGACGGCATTTTCGAACGTGTGGATCCGTAAATCACGCCACTACAATTATAATAACCATCCTTATGACCAGGCCCTAGAATGGTATTGCCAAGAAGGCATGCATGACAGCTATAAATATACCCCGAATATACCCTGAATTAATGGGCGTCTCGATTGCGACATGGTGCGCCCTGTCCTTGAGTGTTGGCACAGGATTTTGAGGATCTAATCGGGGCGAATGGGATCAGGTCTTGACGATCTCGTTTGGAGGCAAGCCCCACTGGTCGGCACTCCCGTTGGTATTCGGCAGGTACGTTGAGGCAGAATAACCGGGCGAGTGGCCCGTTGATGCCATGGAATAGGTCCACACGGGACGACCAGACCTATAACTGAGCCGGATTTCATACCTCGGGTCACCGTTCCATGGCCGGCCAGTGCCAGTGAATCGGTGGTTGTGCAAAAGCGGCTTGCCCTCCAGGTCAGCGAAATGGCGATGGGCCGAATACCCCGTCTCGTCGGGGGCGCGGACGTTCATCTTCGCCGCGATTCGAATCTTGGCGTCGCCGTCATCCCCGTTGTGTCATTGCCGGATCTCGAGCTAGTTGAGTCAGTACGCGTGGAGACGCCGGTGCCGTTCCCATACGTTCCAGGCTTGCCCTCATTTCGGGAACTGCCGCCCCTCATCAACGCGTTCCACAGACCAACCCGGCGTCCTGATGTGGTGCTTGTTGCTGGGCACGGTCGCTCACATCCGCGACGGTTCGGGCTTGCCTGCCACGCCGGGGTTGAACTCGACATTTCGGCCGTGGGCTGCGCTAAATCCCGATTGACCGGTATGTTCTAGGAACCCGGTCCCGATCCAAGCTAATCCACGACTCTCACGATAGATGGGGAAGCCATGGCTACGGTATTGAGGACCCGCCGCGGCAGCCGGCCATTATTGTATCTCTATAGGGTATCGCGTCGACCTGGCGGGGGAACTGACGGCCGCCAGTTCCATCCTAGACGGACACCGGCTGCCGGTACCCCTTCGCATAGCCCACAATCATGCCCGCGAGCTCTCCCGTGCCAATTAGGTGCCGCTGTTTTACCCCCAATATCCCTAACGATGCAACCACGCGCAGCACGGTTACACCCTACGCGTGTGCTATAGCTAGCGATAGCCCCATTCACCAACAGAATAATATAGGCTATTAATCATGGTCACTAATAACAGTCAGGCTTACGACAAGGTCCCTGACTTATATGACTTCGAGTATCCCGAATGCGCGGGACCGGAGCTCGACTTCTGGGATCTTCTTGCGAGCCAGTCAGAGGGTCCGGTGTTGGAGCTAGCAGTTGGGACCGGGCGCATAGCGCTGCCGCTCGCTCGCCTGGGACACGAGGTTTGGGGGATCGACACCTCCGAGCCCATGCTGGCCCGGGCGAGAACGAAGTTGTCCAAAATGCCGGCGCCTATCGGCTCCAATGTGCATCTGCTAAATCAGTCGATGTCGTCGTTCGATCTTTCAACTCGCTTTGCACTCATATACGCGCCGTTCAATTCGTTTCTACTCCTCGATCCGCAGAACGAAGCTGCGGCTTGCCTTGACTGCGTCCATGAGCACCTCAAATCCGGGGGAAAATTGGTTATTGACGCCTTCGCGCCGGGTCCGGATGATCTCCTCCCCGATGTGGAGACCCTGACGTATCTGGAGCATCATCCTGAGACTGGGGCCCGGGTCACGCGCGAGCGTCGCTATGAGTACGATTCTTTGAATGGCGCGGCCATAAGTAATATTACCTACACGCTGACTGATGATAGGCTACACTCCCGAAGAGTAGCATTTCAATATAGATTATACCTATATACATTGATCCAACTTACGGATACCCTTCGATCGCACGGGTTTGAGGTGTTGGAGACGTTCGGCGACTACCGCCGTCGCGCATATGAGAGGCCGGAGGACAATCTGATCCTGATATGTCAGAGTTCCCGGTGAGCAAGGATCGGATAGTTGGGTAGAATCGTGCCGTTCGGCCTTGCCCTCACGAAGGAATCCTCTGGTCATGAATGCGAATACACCGTCAAATAAGCCGCGCTCGGGGGAGAGGCGTTTCCGGGTGACATGTGATGTGTGCGGAGAAACGGTTGAGATTCGTAAATCGACCCTGGCGTGGACCGACTCAATTGAATGCGAGTGTGGTCACGAGATGGTTGTAGATAAGGTGCTTGAGGCCCTGCACTCTCAGGGTTGGAACGTGCATGATCTGATTCGGGGGCGCGGTCATTTCCATGAGCGTGTGAAATCGCTTCCGATGCCGCACGGTGGGTCGTTTGTTGCCGGTGAGACTCTCCGTCGTTCTGACACGGCCGAGCGTCGGGGTAGTCCGCGCTGGCCATTCCGCCCCGTAGAGTCCGCCCGGCCTTCGGAAAAGGGCTTTCGTCCGGTCGAATAGAGGCGCCCGAGCAGTAGCGGGTGCCGGCGCTGGCCGTCATATCTGAACGGCTTGAATGCCTGATGACCGGCCCCATCCGTCCTTGAATTCTCATCTGATTTACTCGCTTTGGGGTTTGCACCGGCACCGGGCTCTTGCCCCGCTGGGCCACCACCGCCCGCGTGTCTAAGATGCAGAACAGTCACTACGCGGTAATCTTTAATTATACATTGATGCAATATGGCCGAGGGTTTTCAAATTGTCGGGCGAGGTGAGCAATATCGTACATCCGCCAGCGGGACGACGGCACCGGACAGGCCCGGTGATGTCGCCGAGGAGAGAATGGTTGTACTACGGACCGCACGCGAAGAACAGCGGGGCCGCGCGGTTAGCGGACGCAATGCCTGAACCGCATCCGTCCATGTAGACCCAATCCCTCAAGACCAGAATCGAATCGAGAAGCCAGGACGCCCGGAATGGGCGACGGTAGGCGACGGCGACACCGACACCGACACCGACACCGACACCGACACCGACACCGACACCGACACCGACACCGACACCGACACCGACACCGACACCGCGGGTTACGGTGTGTGATCGGCGGGCTGCCTGGCGCCAATATCGAAGTCATCTGAGTCGCCGCGAACTGCTAACGGGTCGCCCGGCGGCCGCCGACCGGTGATGCGACTGAGGGTGAGCGACTGCGATGCGGAATTGCCTGCTGAAGAACGGCGTGTCCGATTGATTAGCGAATGCAACGCGGGCGCCGGCATCCGTCCAGGGTGAGCCGTCCGTCAGGAGCCACCTTGAATCGAGAAACCGGGGCGCCCGGCCAGGGTGATGTTCGGATTGCTTTCGGGAGCGTCAGACCGACACCTGAATTCGTATCGGAGACGGGTAAGACTGTTCGGCGGCCTGGCTGAGACCGATCCGGCGCCGAGAACGCATGATTTGTCCGGCCGGCGAACGCCCCGGGACAGGCGTGCCGGAAATGGCCGCCGCGAGCGAAACATCCGGGTTTGATTTACTCTTACCCGGCTTCGGTGCAAGGCAGCGGTGGCTGTGGGCGGTCCCGGGTTTCGCTCAGGAGAATTCGATCGATGTCGGCAACAGTTGGTCATGTGGGAATAGTCGTGAGCGACCTGGATCGGATGATCGACTTCCTGGGGGAAGCCCTGGGGATGCGGCTTCGACACCGATTTCGCCGGGACGGAGAATTTCCGGCGGCGGTGACCGGCACGGCCGGGGCCGATCTCGAGATCGCGATAATGGGATTCGACGGGCAATCGCAAGTTATCGAATTGCTCAAGTATCACAGTCATCCGCCGGCGACCTCGGAGCGCGACTCGACCGCGCCGCATACAAATCATGTGATGTACCTGGTCGACGACGCGGACGAGACGCACGCCGCGATTGTCAGAGCCGGGGGGGGGCCGTTCACGGAGCCGATCGCCTCTCCGAACGGAGCCAAGATCTGTTTTTACGCCCGCGATCCTGAGGGCGGGATATTCGAGATCATCCGTGTGCTCGATGCGAGCAATGAGTACCCGAACGAGTAGACGATGGGGGAGACCGATGTGGCTGCGACGCTGAGAACGCCTGCTGAAATTATTAAGCTGCGTGACTCCGGCAGGTTGCTTGCCCGGGTGCTTGACGAAGTGGCCGGCGCGGTGCGCCCGGGGGTGGGCACGTTGGAACTGGATGGGATGGCTTTTGAAATTATCACCGCCGGCGGCGCTCGACCGTCCTTTCTGGGCTATGCCCCGGAACCCGGCGTTACGCCGTTTCCGGGAAGCATTTGCGCGTCGGTTAACCGGGTTGTAGTGCACGGCATCCCGGGACCGGAGACGCTTGCGGCCAGGGACTTAATCACGATCGATTGCGGGGTGCTGCTTGAAGGTTGGCATACGGACTCGGCGGTGGCGATCGCGGTCGGACCGGTTGACGAGCGATTGGCCGGGCTCTTGCTGGCGACGGAGGCGGCGCTCGCGGACGCCATCCCCGCGCTCCAGCCGGGGAATCACCTGGGAGATGTCGGCGCGATCGTTCAGGAATCCGTTGCCGGGGCCGGATTCGCGGTGACTCCCGAGCTGGGGGGGGGCATGGTATCGGGCAGGCGATCCGGGAGGAACCGCAGGTGCGCAACTATGGCCGGCGCGGTGAGGGCGCCGAGCTGGCCGCCGGGATGGTGCAGGCGATCGAGCCGATTGTGAGCGCCGGGGGGGGCGAATTGCGGCTCGATCCGGACGGCTGGGCGGTGCGGACGGCAGCGCGACGGCGCATTTCGAGTACACGGTGACGATAACCGAAGACGGGCCGCTGGTGCTGACGGTGGGCTGAGGAACGACGGGTTCGGACTCCGCGGATCGGCGGGCGCGGGTCGCCTGTATTCAGAGTCCGAACGCCGACGCGAAGCGGGCGATCGCCGGGCATGTCAACATGATCCGGCCAAGCTAGCGAGGAGAGGGACCAGGCATGCAGATCACCGACGTGCAGACACGACTGTTTGAGTTCACGATGCCGCGCCGGCTGGGCGATGTGAACAGCCCCCAAGGCCGCAGCGAAGGGGCGGCCATGATCACGCGGATCGACACGGACCAGGGGTTGAGCGGGATTTCGCTGCACCAACCCGGGGCTCGGGCCAGCGTAGAGGACCTGAAGAGGTTGCTCATCGGAGAGGACCCGCGGGGGGTTGTGGGGCTGTGGCAGCGCATGGTCGATTCGGCGTTCAAAGGGGGCAATCGCGGGATCGTGACGGACGCGATCGCCGCTATCGATGTGGCGCTCTGGGACCTGAAGGCGAAGTTGCAGGGGGACCCGCTGTGGCGGACGCTGGGAGCGCTTTCGCCCCGGGTTAAGGCGTATGCCAGCGATATCGGGCTGTGCCTGCCTGACGAAGAATTGAGGGCGTTCTATCGGGAAATGGCGGCGCTGGGCGTGACGGCCGGCAAGGTGAAAGTGGGGCTCGATGCGGAGTCCGATCTGCGGCGGCTCGGAATCGTCTACAAGGAGTTGCAAGTGGCGGCGGCCCGGCCCGCGCTGATGATCGACGCGAACGAATACTGGTCGGCGAAGCAGGCTGTGCGGCGGGTGCGGGAGATCGAGGAACATTTCGACCTGACTTGGGTTGAGGAACCGGCCCGAAGATGGGATTACGCGGGGTTGAGAAAGGTGTCGGACGGCGTCAAGGCGGCGGTGGCCACGGGGGAGAATTTGGATGACATCGGCGAGTTTCTGCCGCTATTGGAACACCGGGCGGCGGATGTTTTGAATATTGGTATTTCGACTTCCGGGATAACGGGAGCTACGCAAGCGGCGCACATGGCGCATGGATTTGATACGCCGGTGACGATGATGAACACGCCAGGGAATTTCATGGCGCACCTGGCGGCGGCGTTGCCGAATCACACGATGATGGAAGTGGTGTTCCTGGAATCCAATCCGGTATTCGCGGTTGACACGCGAATTGAGGATGGTTGGATAATCTTGGGAGAGCAGCCGGGTCTGGGAATTGAGATCGACGCGGCGGCGCTGGCGGAACATGAGGTTCAAGAGGTGTCCCGGGATACGATGGCGAGCCCGTGGGGCCGGCGGATGGGGGCGGGGCTTTTCAGGGACTGAGAGGCGACGGCGTTAGGGAGCTAAATTCCGCAACCGTTGTAACGACGGCGTTACCCACAAGCCACAAGAACGGTGTTTTTGGAAGTCGGGTTGGAGCGAGGAAATCTGGTCGGCGAAGTGGGATCGAAGGTGGTCACAGGCCAATTTTCACAGAGTAGAAGGCGGAAATTGGCGCTGGCCGGTCGGTTCGGGGGTTAGGTGGATAGGCGGTCTGGAAACGGTGCGTTTGAGAGAGTGGAATTTGTGTTGCGGGGGTCCAGTGGACGGTCCGCGTTGGCGGCTCACAGGGAAGGGGCCACAAGCGGTGGTGGGCTTGTGGATGTTTTGGGATGCCGGTGAGCCGGGAGTCACAGGGTAACTTTCGCCAAAACCGGGGATTAGGCGTTTTATTGGATAGCTTGTGGTGAGAGGGGGATTCACACCACTCTGGTCGTTTATTAAGGCCTTTTCGAGCTGTCGTCCTTCATGCCAGGGGCGCGGAGCACCCAGCCGAATGTTGGAACACGGGATAGCTTTCTTGTTGATGAGATTATGTTTCGGGCTCAAAAACTCAGTATTATTCTGTGTATCTCCGGGAAATGAGAATGAGAGGGGGGAGGGAGGTTGGTGAGAGCAGGATGCGGGAGTGGGAATGGGAGGAAGGCGGGATTCCTTCGATGAAGGGAAAACGGGGATAGGGAGGGTGATGTGAAGCTGGCGGAAAGCGGCGGAGTGGAGGGATGCGCCAGTTGGTTGGAGTTGGAAATGGGGGCGAACGTCGAAGCTCGGATGGGTGGAAGCGCTGAGTATCGGACCCGGAGTTTCGGGCGGCTGACGACCGCCGGCGCGAGGAGATACAGACGCGATATTCTGGGTGACGGTAGGGACGATCCGAGTCTCTTCTTGCGTCCCCATGTTTTTTGGTCCATGGTCGGCTTGGTCGTTCCCTGCCACCGTGACGAGCTCGGACGGGAGCAGGTAGGTGGAGCGGATCAGATTCCGCGGCTGGCGGCGAGATGGCGATTGGCACCGCGCCAGGGCCTTCCGCAAACCGGCCTGCGGCCGGGGCATCAGACCCAAAACGCAGCCGTCCCTACCGCCCCCAGACCAACGGCGAGGCCGAGGCCTTCATCCCCATCGTGCTACGCGAGCGGGCCACGTCAGGCCGTGCTACGAGAACGCCCGGCGCCTGGCGGTGCTTCCCAGCCGGCTCAGATCCTACAGTCAGCGCAGACCCCGCACCGGCTCGAGGGCTCCCCGCCAATGACCGTTCTTGTAAACAAGATTGGTGGGAAGTACAGCTAGTTGCTTCGTTGTTGCTCCCGTGCCGCTCGCGCTTTCAGCAGCTTCGGTATCTGCGTCCGCAGCACCTCAAGCTCCAGTTTCACCAGATCACCCAGCGTCCTTTGCTCCAGCAACAGCTGCCTCCGCGAGGCGTCGATCTGCACCCCGGCCCCGACCGTTTCCGCCATGTCTCTGGGCGAGTCTGGCATCGACATCTGTCGCGACCACTGCCCCGTCGCCTCCAAGAGCCTGCGCCAATACTCCCCGAATTCACGTCTGAGCTCTTCCACGGCTTCGGCCCGGGCATCGTCGGGGTACCATTCCAGCAGATCGACCTCCGCGATCAGCCTTGGCCGCCGCTGCGTCACATCGCGCACCAGAAAGCGCTCCCGCCCGACGATCTGGATTCCCACGCTGCCGTCCGCCCGATGATTCGCCCCTACGATCTCCGCCACGGTCCCCACTTCATGAATCTCCACCTCTCCACCCCCCTCCGCCCTTCCCTTTCGCAGCAGGATGATTCCCAGCCGGCGGTCCTCTTCAAGGCACTGGCCCACCATCGCTAGATACCGCGGTTCAAAAATATGCAGCGGCATGGCCGAGCCGGGAAACAGCACCGTATTCAGCGGAAACAGATCGAGCAGCATATCCTCGCCCGGAGTCCCTACCTCTTGACTCTATCGCAACGCGGCCTACCCGGACCCACCCTTCGGCCTCAGAAATCTGATCCGGCGCGTCGGCGCTACCGGGACACCGTCACCCGATCGCGAATCGCCGCCAGGTGTGCGTACGCCCGCTTCATTTCCGTGTCGATTCGCGCCGCTCCCAGCACTCCGAGTCGGGCCGCGATCACCGCTCCATCAAACCCCTCCGCCACCAGCGTCGCCAGCACCCCCTGCACGTTAATCTCTCCGTCACCAGGAGGAACCGTCCGCAGCCGGCCCGGCACTCCAGCGTGATCCGTCGCCAGCAGCACCCGGGTAATTCCCGCCACCGCCGCCCCGTCCTCCGCCGGGTCAATACCCCTATGAAAATGCGCCTGCACCGGGTCGTAGCAGACCGCGAAGTTCGAACTTCCAAGCGCCCCATGCAGCTCCCGCAGGTCCTCCCCCGTGAGGGCGGTTCCCGGACGCGGCGCCAGCGTCAGCCCCACCCCCTCGGACTCCGCCTCCGGCAGCGCCTTGCCCATCCCGGCCACGAACTTTTCCCGCTCCGCCGCCATCGCCTTCTCACTTTTCGGCACTTGCCGGCCATCGTCGACCAGTTCAAACCGCTCCGGCGCCAGCACGGTCACGTCCTGAATTCCCAGGTACGATCCGGCCTTCACGTATTCCAGCAATTCCGCCGTCGAGCGAGCGTCTCCTTTCAATTCCCCAAAACTCGCGTGCCGGCATTGCAGCCCGTACGACGAAATAGCCTCCCGCAACTCGTCCAGCGGAGCTTTATCTCCGGCATCGTGGAGAAGCGGTCCCGCGGCGTGCTCGCGGCCCAGGCTCACAAACTTGAACCCCGCCGCCGCGATCCCCGCCAGCGCCCGCGCCAGCGGCAGCCGGTCGAGGGCGTAGGGGAATGTGGAACCAGTCAGCTGCATTGCCACTCCGGTCGTTTTCAGAAATCAAGAACCGCAAGAATACCCGCCCGCAAACGGCGGGTCTACAGCCGTGCGCCGGTCTCCCCGGCTCCATCCCCCGACCACAATTCCACCCCCATCACCACGTTGTCGATCAGCCTCACACCGCCCACCTCAATCGCACCCAGCAGTGCCAGCGGAGTGCGCGCCACCGTCAGTTCCTCCAGGTCATCCGTGTGCGCCACGCTCACGTAGCCCAGCCGCGCTCGCCGCTCCGTCGCCACCGTCTCCCGCATCAGTCGCCGCAGCGCGTCGCCGTCCGTTTCGCCGCCCGCATACGCCTCCGCCGCCGCCCGCAGCGCTTGGTAAAGCACCGCCGCCGCCTCCCTTCCGGGCCCGTCCAGCCGCTCGTTGCGGCTGCTCCATGCCAGGCCGTCCGCCTCTCGCACCGTCCGCACCACTCTCATCTCCACGTCCAGCCTCAATCCCTCCACCAGCGCCTCGATCACCCTGGTTTGCTGCCAGTCTTTCTGGCCGAAATACGTAACGTCCGGCCGCACCTGGTTGAATAACTTCGCCACCACCGTCGCCACCCCATTGAAATGACCGGCCCGCGACGCGCCCTCCAGCCTCGACCCGATCGCTCCCACCTCCACCGTGATTTCCACTCCTTCCGGATACATCTCTTTTATCGACGGCGCCCACACGAGGTCTACCTCAGCCGAATTCAATATCTTCAGATCCTGCTCACGATCTCGCGGGTATTCGTCAAAATCTGCCGACTCCCCAAACTGGGTTGGATTTACGAAGATGCTAGTCACCACCGTTTCGTTCTCCATCCGGGCGGCCCGCAGCAGCGCCTCGTGCCCCGGATGCAGGCCGCCCATGGTGGCCACGAAAC
>CAUYYU010000011.1:0-20223 GCA_963577415.1 Chloroflexota bacterium | reverse complement strand
ACACCGAGGCCGCCATGCACGAATGCCGCTCGCCACCGCCAAACGTGTGCAGCCAGCGGTTGTAGACCCCGACCTTCACTGCTTCACCACCCATTCCGCCAGGTCGGCCTCCCGCAACGGCGCCGCTCGGTTCTCCCGTCGTCGCGCCGCCAATACCGCCGGGGTCATCCTCGCCAGCCAGGCCAGAGCCTTTACCCGGGGCCAGAACTGCCTCACCGCCGGCCCCGAATGCCTCGGCGCCCTCACCAGCTGCCGTAGCGCCGCCAACCCCGCCCTGCCGGTGTCTCGCAACAGACCCAACAGCGCCCTCCCCGCCACCCCCCACGACCTGTGTTTCAGCAGCACGTAGAGCCGGTTTCGAGTCACCTGCTCCAGGAAAAACGGCGACCACTCTCCCGCAAGCGCCGCATGGTGATGACGAATCACCGAGCGCGGCTCGTAGCGCACCCGCCAGCTGCGCCGTCGCAGGCGATAGGCCAGGTCCGTGTCCTCGTAATACATGAACATCCGCTCATCGAAACCGCCCAGTTCCAGCAACGGCTCCCGGCGCAACAGCACCCCGGCGCCGCACAACGAGAACACATCCACCGGCCGGTCATAGCGCCCACCGTCCCAGTCCGCATAGGGGCTCCCGCCGCTGACCAGCGTGCCCCGATCCCTTGACGAGCCGTCCGGCAGCAGCTCGCTGCCGGCGTTCTGCACCACCGCTCGGGCCCCCTCCCACGCCAGCGCCGGAAGCGTCATCTCCGACCACTTCGGGGACCCGCTCGCCAGTCCCTCCTTCAGCTTTTCGTCCCCACTTCCGATCAGAAAATGCACCCCCACTCCGTCCGGCCGCGGATCCGAAACCTCCACCGAAAGCTGCAAATCGCCCTCACCTCCCACAATCCCAAGTTCACTATTTCCCATCGTCCAGCGAAATTCCCGCCCGTCCTCATCGATCTCGATCCCGCCGAAGCCGCCCCGGAAATCCACCGTCAAATCCTCTCCGTCCACCGTCCGCGCCCGCACCGCGTAGACCCGCAGCCCCAGCGTCCGCTCATCGTCGCTGAGCCCCAGATCACGCGGCACGAACGTTTCCGAATCGAGCCAGATCGCCAGCCGGTCATCGAACATGAGCAGCTTCGGGCACGCCGCCGCGATATCCGCTCCCGCTTCCATCGTCTCCACCAGCGGCCGCAGCCAGCCCGGCTCCACCTCCGTATCAGGATTAATCAGCGCCACGTACTCGCCCCCGGCTGCCCGAATCCCGTGGTTATTCCCTACCGCGAAGCCCGCGTTGCCCCCGCTGCGCAGCAGACGAACGTCGGGAAATTCGCGTTCCATCAGCTCCGCCGAGCCGTCCGACGACGCGTTGTCCACGACCGTCACGTCCATTTTTTCTTCCGGGTAATCGGTCCCGGCCAGCGCGTGCAGGCAGGCCGGCAGGTAATCGCGCCCGTTGAAATTCAGCACCACCACCGAGACCTCCGGCAGCCCGGTAATTCCGGCGGAGCCGGTCATTCGATTCGGATCTCCCGAATCGCCAGTCCCAGCTCCCGCGTGTCCGGGTCGATCCCCACCACCGCCGGCACGAACGTCTCCTCCATCACCAGCCCGATCTCCAGTCGCGTCGGCTCGTTCACCGGATCGAGCGGGAGGACAATGTCCTCGAAATCGATCCCGCTGACCCGAAAAGTCGTGATCTCCTCCCCGTTCACCGTCACCCTCCCCTTCACCGGCCGGTCCGCGTGCATCGGCCTGCACGCCGAGATCACCAGCGTTCCCCGGGCCACATCCTGCGTCAGCACCACCCGGGCCTCACGTCCAATCCAACGGACCGCCGGGGGCCAGTTCTCAACCGGGTGCCAGCCATCCCCCAGGTACTCCTCCTCGCGCCGGCCCATGTTCAACCCCTCCGGTGGCATCGACCACGGCACTGACATCGAAGAGCTGGTCATGTCAGGTTGCGGCTTTACGGCTTTGTCCACGCTCGGCAACACTCCTGAATCGGCCGCCGCCACACGCCATTGATGAGGGATCACCGTCGTCCCGCGATGTCCGCCCCGCGGTTTTCCCATGAACAGCGCCAGATCGTTTCGCAACAGATGCAGCGGGCTCATGCGCTCGCCTTCCCGCCAGATCGCCAAGGATATGTGGTATGCGCCCGGTCCCAGCGGCAGCGGACCTAGCCGGCACTCCACCGTCCCGTATCCTGGCTGCACCGAGACCGGGCCCTGACTTTCCGCCGTCGAAGTCTCATAGACGTGCAGGCCGTCACTGCGCCGCAACGCCGCGCCAAAGATCACGTCGTCCAGATACCGTTCCGCCTCATACCGAACTCTCAACGTCACCGTCTCTCCGGGCAGCGCCGAATGGGTCTCGACCCCATTCTCATCAAGCAGCACCGACTGCACGATCTTCACCGGCCCATCGCCCTCTTCCGCCGGATCGGTCGGCGCCATGTGAACCTCAGCCGTCATCGGCCCCTGGGTGCTTTGCAGATATTCTTGGATTACATCCCGCGCCGGCCCGTAGCTGCGTATCCGCCCTTCCTCGATCCACATCACCTGATCGCAAAATCGCCGCACCTGGATCGGGTCGTGCGACACGAACAGCATCGTCCGCTTCGCTCGCTTGACCTCCGCCAGCGCGTCGTAACACTTGCGCGCGAACGCCGCGTCACCCACCGCCAGCACCTCGTCGATCAGCAAAATGTCCGGCTTCACCGCCAGCGCGATGGAAAAGCCGAGCCGCATGTACATGCCCGACGAGTAGTGCTTGATCGGCGTGTCAATGAAGCGCTCCAGTTCGGAGAACGCCACGATCTCCGGGTACAGGAGCCCCATTTCCTTGTGGCCCACCCCCAGGAACGACCCGTTCAGAAAGATGTTTTCCCGACCGGTCAGATCGGGATGAAAGCCGGCCCCCAGTTCCAACAACCCAAAAACACTGCCGTCAACCTCGATCCTCCCCTCATCCGGGCGCAGCGTGCGGCTGAGCAACTTGAGAATCGTGCTCTTCCCGGAGCCGTTGCGGCCGATGATTCCCAGCGTCTCCCCCTGCTCGACCGTGAAACTCACATCCTGCAACGCCCAGAACTGTTCCACGTCCATGCCGGCGTTGCCGAACGCCGCCAGCAGCAGCGAAAACATCGACCGGCCGCGCGAGTGGGTCAGCTCAAATCGCTTCGAAACTCCCGTGAACCGTACCGCCGGCACTGGCTAGACGATCTCCGCGAAGCGATACGAATACCGACGCATCAGGTACCAGCCCAGACCGAACAGGAACAGCGCCACCACCAGCGTGACCGCCGTGTGTCGGATCGGAAGATAGCCCTCGGTCAGCACGTAGCGGTAATCCGTCACCAGCGTCGCCATCGGGTTCAGCGAAAACACCCAGCGATGCACGTCCAGGCCCAGGAAACTGGTGTTCCGCACGATAGCCAGCGTGTAAAAGATCGGCGTCAGGAAAAACCACGCCAGCAGACCGATCTCCACCAGGTGCTGTAAGTCGCGGAAGAATACGTTCACCGTCGCCACCACCATCGCCAGCCCCGCCGCGAACACCAGATTCAACAACATGATCAGCGGCAGGAACACGATCGTGGCATGTAACTCGATCCGGAACGCGACCAACACCGCCACCAGCAGGATGTAGGCGATCACGAACTGCACGAATCCAGCCAGCACCACCGACAGCGGCAACAGTTCCCGCGGAAAATAGACCTTGTTAATCAGGTTCGCGTTGCCGGTCACGCTGTGCAAACCACCGGCTACGCTCCCCTGCGTGAAAATCCACGGCAGCAATCCCGCCATCAGGAAAACTGGGTAATTTGGAATGTCCGTCTGGGTCAGCACCTTGAACACCAGGATGAACACCAGCGTCATCAGCAGCGGCGACAGCAACGACCACAAAAACCCCAGCACCGAGTTGCGATAGCGCAGCTTGAGGTCGCGGATCACCATCGTTCGCAGGAGTTCCGAAAACGACGCCACCTCGCTAACCGCACCCGCGATCGCGGACAGCCCACGCGCCTCCGATTTTTCCATTATTACTCGCATTGATCCTCGGAATTTGCCGTGGCGAGATTCGATCAACCGGGCCGATAGCCCCCCCCCAAAATACCACCGGCCACGTCCCCTGCGTATGATAGAGTTTATTGGTTCTGACCCTGATCTAGGTCTCCCGTCTGAACACGCGAACAGGAGCTGGATGGAGATAGCCTGGTTCGGAAGCGGTTGCTTCCGATTGCGCGATAGAAACACAATCGCTGTCACCGACCCCTACCTCCTCGACCCCAGCTTCCAGAACCTCCAGACCAAAGCCGACGTTACGACGCTCAGCCACGGCGACCAGAACCTGCGCAAGCTCGTCCCCGCGTCCCGCGAGTCCGTCTACTTCATCCGCGGTCCCGGCGAGTACGAAATCGGTGGGGTTTTCGTCCGCGGAATGTCCGCCAATCATCCTAATCCCGAGCTGAACGGCCAGCCGCCCGCATTCGTCTATCGGTTTAACGTCGAAGGCGTAAGCGTCCTGCATTTGGGCCAGCTCATGGCGCCGCCCTCCCAGGACGTTATCGATGAATTTGAGTCGCCCGATGTCATGATCGTGCCTCCCGGCGAGCACGGCACCCTCGGGCGGGCCGACGCCGTCCGACTCGTATCCGCGCTCGCGCCATCAATCGTCATCCCTCTTGGCTACACCGATAACTCCCCTCAAGACAACGACGAAGCCATCGCCGGTTTCCTTCGTGAACTCAGCATCGACGTGCCCGAGCCGGTGCCCTCCCTCAGCCTGCGCCGCAACGCCGACCCGGCTGAAGGCACCCGGGTCGTACGCCTTGAGTCGCGAGCAAAACTGAAGCGACCGGCCGGCGAGAAAACCTAGCCCGATGCTGCTTGCTCGAATCAGAACAAGGATGAATGCCAAAAGCGCGCATCCACGGACCACGGCCGCTATTTGAAAGACCTGCACAAATACATATTCGTCACCGGTGGCGTCGTATCCGGCATCGGCAAGGGAGTAACCTGCGCCTCTATTGGTCGCATCCTGAAGAGCCGCGGTCTAGAAGTCTCCATCATGAAGCTCGACCCCTACATCAACGTGGATCCGGGCACCATGAACCCCGCCCAACACGGCGAGGTGTTCGTAACCATCGACGGAGCCGAGACCGACCTCGACCTCGGACACTACGAGCGTTTCACCGACATCTCGTTGACCCGGGCCAGCAACGTCACCAGTGGGCAGGTCTATGAGGAAGTCATCAAACGCGAACGCCGCGGAGACTTTCTCGGAGGCACCATCCAGGTAATTCCCCACGTCACTGACGCCATCAAGCGCCACATTAAGAGGCTCGGCGAACAGGGCGAAGCCGATGTCGTCATCGTCGAAGTGGGCGGCACCGTCGGCGACATCGAAGGTCTCCCGTTTCTGGAGGCTCTCCGCCAGCTTCGTCGCGAACTCGGTCCCGAAAACGTCATGTACGTCCACCTCACCTTCCTCGTCCACATCGGCGCCACCGGAGAGCTGAAGACAAAGCCCACCCAGCACAGCGTCGCCACCCTGCGCGGCATCGGCATCCTGCCTGACATCGTCGCCTGCCGTACCGACTTCCCCTTTCAGCCCGGAACCCGCGAGAAGCTCGCCCTCTTCTGCGACATCGAGGAAGAAGCCGTCGTCGCCCT
Source organism: Chloroflexota bacterium (assembly GCA_963577415.1). Lineage (GTDB taxonomy): Bacteria > Chloroflexota > UBA11872 > UBA11872 > VXNJ01 > JASLPR01. The sequence goes on along the minus strand of CAUYYU010000011.1, from coordinate 14,557 downwards.
CGAGTCTGTAGGCAACATCTACGCCGTCCCTTTGATCCTCGAAGAAGCCGGCATGGGCCGTCTCATCTGCCGCAAACTGGGGCTTCCAGAGCGGCCCGTCAATCTCGACTCCTGGAAAAGTCTTGTCGACCAGATGGCCAACGCCAACCGGCCTCTGGAAATCGCCGTGGTCGGCAAGTACGTGGACGCCGCCGACGCCTACATCAGCGTCGAGCAGGCCGTTATGCACGCCGGCGTCCATAACGGCCATCGACCCAATATCCGCTGGATCAACTCCGAACGTCTGGAGAAGGTTCCGGCCGCGACTCTGCTCGAGGGCGTCGACGGCATCATCGTGCCCGGAGGGTTCGGCTCCCGTGGGATCGAAGGCAAGGTCGAGGCCGCCCGCTACGCCCGTACCAACCGGATACCCTACTTTGGCCTCTGCCTTGGCCTGCAAACAGCCGTCATCGAGTTCGCCCGCAACGTCCTCAATCTCCCCGGCGCCAACAGCGTCGAATTCGATCCCGACACCCAGGATCCCGTAATTTGGCCCATGCCCGATCACTACGGCGCCATCGACATGGGCGGCACCATGCGCCTGGGCGAACAGCCCTGCCGCCTGATCCCTGGCACCGGCGCCGCCGCCGCCTACGGCACCGAGTTCGTGTACGAACGTCACCGCCACCGCATGGAATTCAACAACGATTACCGTGACCGCATGACCGCCGCCGGCATGTCACTCAGCGGCATCAACCCCGACAAGGATCTGGTCGAAATCATCGAGCTGCGCGATCATCCCTGGTTCGTCGGCGTGCAGTTCCATCCCGAGTTCACCTCCCGGCCCGACGCCCCCCACCCCCTCTTCGACGGGTTTGTGAAGGCCTGCGCGGCCCCACCGGACGAACCCATCCAGGACGTGGAAATACCTCAGGAATCCAGCGTCTCCTGATCGCCCCGGAGCCCGTCCTTGCCTCTTTTTTCCGAACGCCAACCGCCCGCCCGTAGTACTCTGTCAGGTCACCGGCCGCCGATTCGCCCGCGTCTGAATCCGATTGTTGATACGGAGTCCTTCTGATGAGTGTTACCTGCGTCGTCGGCACCCAGTGGGGTGACGAAGGCAAAGGAAAAATCGTCGATTGCCTTTCGCACAACGTCGATCTCGTCGTCCGCTTCCAGGGAGGTGACAACGCCGGTCACTCGGTTATCACCGACGCCGGCAACTTTGGCCTCCACCTCGTCCCCTCCGGCATCCTGCGAAATCAAACCATCAATCTACTCGGGCCCGGCACCGCCGTGAACCCTGAATCCTTCCTGGGGGAAATGAAATCCCTGAAGGAGCGGATTCCCGACATCCAATTCGAGGGCCGGCTCTTCATCGCCGAGCGCGCCCACGTCGTCATGCCCTATCACGTCGCCACCGACGGCGCCGAAGAGGACAGCCGCGGCGACCTCGTCCAGGGCACCACCCGCCGCGGCATCGGCCCCACCTACGCCGACAAATTCGCCCGCTCCGGCCTGCAATTCGCCGATCTCCTGGACGACGACTACCTCACCGGATACCTGCCTCACATCCTCGATCAAAAGAACCGTTTCATGCGCGCCAGCTTCGATCATCCCGGATTCGACCTTCAGGAGATGCTGGACCTCTGCCGCCGCTGGCGGGATCAGCTCGCTCCCTTCATCGTCGACTCCTTCCGCATGATCCACGACGCCCTCGAAGCCGGCGACACCATCCTGCTCGAAGGCCAGCTCGGCATCATGCGCGACATCGACTGGGGCCACTATCCCTACGTCACCAGCTCCAGCCCCACCGTCGCCGGAGCCTGCGTCAGCACCGGCATCCCTCCCGCCCGCATCGATAGCGCCATCGGCGTCGCCAAGGCATTCACCTCCTCCGTAGGCGAGGGTCCTTTCCCCACCGAACTCGACGGCGAAATCGCCGAACGCCTGCGCACCGGCGGCGGCGGCGAGTACGGAGTCTCCACCGGCCGCCCACGACGCGTCGGCTGGATGGACACCGTCGCCGTGCGCCACGCCGCCCGCATCAACGGCCTCACCAGCCTGGCCCTGACCAAGATCGACCTTCTCGACACCTTCGCCACTATTCCCGTCTGCACCGGCTACCGCCTCAACGGCGAGTTGATCGAATCCGTCCCCACCACCCATCAGCTCGGCCGCGTCGAGCCCGTCTACGAAGAGCTGCCCGGCTGGGAAGCCAATACCGCCGGCATCAATCGCTGGGACGACCTGCCCCCCAACGCCCGCCTTTATGTGGAACGCATCGAAGAGATCGTCGGCGTGCCCATCAAGTACGTCGGCACCGGCCAGCACCGCCGCAACATCATCACCCGCGAGTATCCCCGCCGGGTCTAGGCCTAAGCCACCACCACCACGTCCGGCACCTGCTCCATCAGATAGCCCCCTAGGGTCGGGGCTCCGTCCCCACCACTTGCGGCCACGTCAGCACCGGGAAATCCTGATGACTCGGCGACCACGGATTTGGCAGAAACAGCTTGATCGACCGCCGGCTGATCCACGGATAGCGCTCCGCGTCCGTGAGCGCGTTGTACTTCAGCACCTTGATATCGCGCCCCCCGAACCCATCCATCACCAGCGTCACGTCCAGGTATTCGAACGTCTCAATCAGCTACTTGTTCGGAATCATCGTCCACGGGTCCATGGCCTCGTCGATGAATGGGTGCAGCATCACCACCCTGCGGGTCGGCGATTCGATTTCCCGCAGATAATCGTCCAAACGACCCAGCCCTTCGTTGATGCTCAGCGCGTCCAACCGCCCGATCGGCGAGCCCGGCAGCACCTGATTCGCCCCGGTCGCGAACTCCGGGTCCAGCGCGATATGCACGTTCTAGTACGCCAGGTAGCCAAGGTCGATCATCCTCTCGATTTCCAGCAGCGGTGTCGACCGGCCCATCTGCACGTCTAGCACCACCTCAACCCCCAGCTCCACCGCCGGCTCGATGTACTCGCCAACGATGTCAAAGCCGTGCTCCTCCAGGTACATCAGGCAGCTATCGCCCGGGCCTCACAGCAGGGCCGCGCCATCCCGTACACCACATGCGCCGCCAGACGCACTCCCCTGCTGCCGTTCGCCACGTCCAGCCCCTCCAGCAGCGGCATCGATTCCGCTACCATCTCCTCCATCGAGCAATACCGGCCCAGGATTCCCATCACCGGCGCGTTCGTCGTCACCGCCTCTACGTCCAACTCCACCAGCAGTGGCATGCAGATGAACGACTCACCCACCAGCAGGCACGAATCCCCGGAATACACTTCTTGCCCGGGTCCCGCCCCCGGCGGCGCCGCCTTCGCGATCCCCGCGGAAGCGAACATCAGTATCAGGCCGCAGCAGCCGCCCCTCACCGCCGCCGCCGCAAAACTCTTGCAACGACTTCTTGTAACGACTCCAGAACATAATCTTTTCTCCAAAGTCAAAGTACCCGCTCGGCCACCTCCCGTATGTAAAGCCGACTATCAATCAAGCGTAGGTTGTTATGTCAAGTAGCCTTCAATCAGCCCGGCCACACCCACCCGAACGCCTTCAAAATCGCCCGGCCGCGCCCGTTACTTTCACAGGCCTCATTTGCCGCGTATAATTCGTCCTAACCTTTAATCCGACCCGGTGAGGCGGAAAGGACGACAACCTGAAGCCGTGCAACCCAACTGAATACCGCAAACCCTCCGCCGTTCTGGGGGAGGCTTTTTTTTGCCCTCCTGAGATACTCGCTTGACTACGCGGCAGATCATGAACGCCGACGACATGCGCCGCGCCCTTACCCGCATCGCTCATGAAATAGTCGAACAAAATGCCGGCTCCGCCGATCTCGTCCTCATCGGCATGCGCACCCGTGGCGTACCCCTCGCCCACCGCGTCGCCGGCATCATCAGCGGTTTTGAATCCAGCACCCCGCCCACCGGCGAACTCGACGTCACCATGTATCGGGACGACCTGGGCATGAAAATCCAGCCTCCGGCCGTCGCCCCCACCGACATCCCCTTCCCCATCGAGGGCAAGGACGTCGTCCTCTTCGACGACGTCCTCTACACCGGCCGCACCGTGCGCGCCGCTCTGGACGCCCTCACCGACTTCGGCCGCCCCCGCTCCATCCAGCTCGGCGTCATGATCGACCGCGGCCACCGCGAGCTGCCAATCCGCGCCGATTACGTGGGCAAGAACGTCCCCACTTCACGCAACGAGGACGTCAAATTGCTCGTCGAAGAACTGGACGGCCAGGACTCTGTCTCCGTCGCCACGCTCGACCGACCGTTCCGGGAGGGTTGATTTCATGCCGTTGACCAGGCGCAACCTGCTAGACCTCGACGACTTCCAGCGCGACGAGATCAGCCTCATCCTCGACACCAGCGTCTCCATGACCGAGATTCTCAGCCGGCAGATTCCCCGCGTGCCCACCCTACGCGGCACCACCATCGCCAATCTTTTCTACGAGGCCAGCACCCGCACCCGGGTCTCCTTCGAGCTCGCCGCCCGCGCCCTTGGCGCCGATGTCGTCAACGTCACCGCCTCCGGCAGCAGCGTCGAAAAGGGCGAGTCCCTGGTGGACACCCTCCGCACCGTCCAGGCCCTCGGCGTCGACGTAGTCGTGATGCGCCACCACGACGCGGGCGCTCCGTACCTCGCCGCCTCCATCCTCGATTGCCCCGTCATCAACGCCGGCGACGGCTGGCACGCCCACCCCAGCCAGGCCCTCCTCGACCTCTACACCGTCCGATCCCACCTGGGCGACCTGGCAGGACTAAAACTCGTCATCGTCGGCGACATCATGCATAGCCGCGTCGCCCGCTCCAACATCTGGGGATTCGCCCGTATGGGCGCCCGCATCACCCTCTGCGGCCCGCCGCAACTGGTCCCCCGAGAACTGACCCAACTCCCCGGGACCGACGGCGTAATTCAGATGGAGCCCGACTTCGACCTCGCCGTCGAAGATGCCGATGTCGTGATGGTGCTCCGCATCCAGCAAGAGCGCATGGACGGCGTTCACCTCCCCGATCTGCGCGAATACGCAACCCTTTACGCCCTCACCGAAGATCGTCTCGCCCGCGCCCGCCCTGGCGCCCTAGTGATGCACCCCGGCCCCATGAACCAGGGCGTCGAGATATCCGCCGCCATCGCCTACGGACCCAATTCCGTCGTCGAAGAACAGGTCACCAACGGCGTCGCCATCCGCATGGCCAGCGTGTACCTGCTGGTCGGGGGCGGAGAGGAGGCCGGCGCCAATGGCGATTAGAGATGTCCTTATCCGCAGCGGTCGCGTCATCGACCCTGCCGCCAACCGCGACGAAATCGCCGACCTGCTCATCCGCGCCGGAAAAATCGAAGCCGTCGGAGACAGTCTGGGCACTCCCAACGGAGCCGAGATCATCGACGCCGCCGGCCAAGTCGTCGCTCCCGGCCTTGTCGATCCCCACTGCCACCTGCGCCAGCCCGGATTCGAATACAAAGAGACCATCGGCTCCGGCAGTCTCGCCGCCGCCGCCGGTGGCTACACCACCATTTGCAGCATGGCCAACACCGAGCCCGTCGCCGACGCCCGCGCCGTCATCGAGACCATCCTTGAAGTCGCCGAACGCGACGCCGTAATCCGGGTGCTGCCCCTGGCCAGCGTCACCGTGGGCATGCAGGGCCGCCAGCTCGTCCAGATGGGCGAACTCAGCGACGCCGGCGCAATCGGCTTCTCCGACGACGGCATCCCGTTATCCAGCACCCACACCATGCGCACCGCCCTCGAATACGCCACCCGCTTCGGCCACCCCGTCGCCAATCACGCCGAAGATGCCGAGCTCATCGCCGGCGCCGCCATGCACGAGGGTCTCACCTCCGCCCGCCTCGGCCTTCCCGCAGCACCCCGCCAGGCCGAGGAGATCATGATCGGCCGGGACGTGCTGCTCTCCGAGCTCACCGGCGGCTCCTACTACGCCCTCCACCTCAGCTCCGGCGGCTCCGTCGAACTAATCCGTCGCGCCAAAGAGCGCGGTGCCCCGGTCCGCGCCGAGGTCACCCCCCACCACCTCACCCTCACCGACGCCATCGTCGGCGGCCGCAATGAGCCCGACGCCGCCCACCTGCAACCCTACGACGCCGACACCAAAGTCAACCCGCCCCTGCGCGAGCAATCCGACCTCGACCTCCTCCGCGAAGGTCTCGCCAGCGGCGTCATCGACTGCGTCGGCTCCGACCACGCCCCCCACGCCCGCCACGAAAAAGAAGTCGAATACGCGCAGGCCGCATCCGGTTTCTCATGCTTCGAGACCGCCTTCGCCACCATGCTCTCCTTGGTCCACGACGGCGTCCTCGACCTGCCGACCCTCATCGAGCGCATGACCACCGCCCCCTGCCGCGTCTACGGCCTGCCCTACGGCTCCCTTAGCAACGGCGTCGAGGCTGATATCGTCATCTTCGATCCCGACCTCGAGTGGACCGTCGATCGCGAGCAGTTCCTCTCGAAAGGCAAGAACACCCCTTATCACGGCCTGCCCATGAAGGGATGCGTCACCCGCACCATCTTCGGTGGCGTCACCGTGTTCGATCTCGCCGCCGCGGCGGCCCCCATCAGCGGTTCCGTTGGCGACTGAGACCCGCGCCATCCTCTCGCTTGAGAGCGGCGAACACTTCTTCGGTTACGGATTCGGCCCCGCGACCGACGCCGCCGGCGAGCTGGTCTTCAACACCAGCATGACCGGCTATCAGGAGATATCCACCGACGCCTCATATCGGGGACAGATCGTCACCCTCACCTACCCGCTCATCAACAACTACGGTGCCAACGCCATCGATCTCGAATCGCGCCGCGCCTGGATCGCCGCCCTCGTCGTCCGCGAGCTCTCCCCCAACCGCAGCAATTGGCGCCAACAGCACGCCCTCGATGACTTCCTGGCCGACAACGGCATCCCCGGCATCCAGGGCATCGACACCCGCCAGCTTGTCCGCATCCTGCGCAGTGGCGGCGTCGGCCGCGCCGTGCTCACCCGCCTGCGACCCGGCGATCTCCCCGAATCCGGCACCTTCGAGTGGTCGCACAGGCAAACCGACGGCCTCGAAGCCCTGCTGCCAGAACTCACCGACCGCGCCCGCGCCGTCCTGCCGCTCTCCGATCAGCGCCTCGTCGAGGAAGTCACCACCCCCGACCGCTACCTCCACGAAACCGATCCCTGGGCGCCCTGGGCGGCGCCCCCCATCCGCGAATCGCGACCGCGCATCGCCCTGCTCGACTGCGGCGTCAAGCAAAACATCCTGCGCTCCCTCACTATCCGCGGTTGCCGGGTGATGGTGCTCCCCTACGGCGCCACCACCGGCGACGTCAACGCCCTCAATCCCGACGGCGTCATGCTGGTCAACGGCCCCGGCGACCCCGAGCAGGCCGAGCGAGCCATCGAAACCATCCACGGCCTCGTCGGCCGCTACCCGATCGCCGGCATCTGCCTCGGGCACCAGCTGCTCGCCCTGGCCATCGGCGCCACCACCAGCCGCCTCAAATTCGGCCATCGCGGCTCCAACCATCCCGTCAAGGACCTCGCCACCGGCCGCGTCCACATCACCTCCCAGAACCACGGATTCCAGGTCGATGCCGGCTCCATCCCCAGAGACAGCGGATTCGAAGTCAGCCACGTCAACATGAACGACGGCTCGGTCGAGGGCCTGGCCCACAAAGAACTCCCCATCATGACCGTCCAGTACCACCCCGAGGCCTCCCCCGGTCCCCAGGACAACCAGTATCTCTTCGAGCGGTTTCTTGATCTGGTCGAAGGAGCCGCCTGACCACATGCCGCCCGACGACACTATCAAAAAGGTCCTGATCCTCGGCTCCGGCCCCATCGTCATCGGCCAGGCCGCCGAGTTCGACTACGCCGGAACCCAGGCTTGCAAGGCCATGCGCGAAGAGGGCATCACCTCCATCCTGGTCAACTCGAATCCAGCCACCATCATGACCGACGAGGACATCGCCGATGTCGTCTACATCGAGCCTCTCACCGTCGACGTCGTCGAACGCATCATCGCCCGCGAGCGCCCCGACGGTCTCCTGCCCACCCTGGGCGGCCAGACCGGCTTGAACCTGGCCAAGGACCTCGACGACGCCGGCGTCCTCGAAAAGTACAACGTCCGCATGCTCGGCACTTCCATCCAGGCCATCCAGCAGGCCGAGGACCGCAAATTGTTCAAGAATCTCATGGATGACATCGGCGAGCCCATCCCCAGCAGCGCCAGCGCCACCTCGCTGCCCGAAGCCTGGGAAATCGCCGGTCGGCTCGATTTTCCGCTCATCATCCGACCCGCCTACACCCTGGGCGGTACCGGCGGCGGCATCGCCCGCAACGAAGACGAATTCGAGGGAACCGTCGCCTCCGGCCTTCGCTTCAGCCCCATCAACCAGATTCTCGTCGAGGAGTACCTCCAGGGCTGGAAGGAGGTCGAATACGAGGTCATGCGCGACGCCGCCGACAACTGCGTCACCGTCTGCAACATGGAAAACCTTGACCCCATGGGAGTTCATACCGGCGACTCAATCGTTGTCGCTCCCAGCCAGACTCTCAGCGACAAGGAATACCAGATGCTGCGCTCGGCGGCGCTCAAGATCATCCGTGCCCTCGGCATCGAGGGCGGCTGCAACATCCAGTACGCCCTCGATCCCAAATCCTTCGAGTACCGGGTCATCGAGGTCAACCCCCGCGTCAGCCGCTCCTCCGCCCTGGCATCCAAGGCCACCGGCTACCCCATCGCCCGCATCGCGGCCCGCATCGCCATCGGCCGCACCTTGGACGAGATCGCCAACCCCATCACCCGCGAGACCACCGCCGCCTTCGAACCGGCTCTCGACTACGTCGTCGTCAAGATTCCCCGCTGGCCCTTCGACAAGTTCGCCGGCGGCGACCGCACGTTGGGAACCCAGATGAAGGCCACCGGCGAAGTCATGGCCATCGAGCGCACCATGGAGGCCGCCCTCAACAAGGCCGTCCGCGGCCTCGAGTTCGGCGGCCGCACCCTTCTATGGGAAGATCCCGCCTGGGACACCACCACCGACATCGCCCCGTTCATCGACACCCCCAACGACCAGCGCCTCTGGGCCCTCATGGCCGCCCTGCGACGTGGCATCACCACCGACGAACTCGCCCGTCGCACCGCCATCGACATCTTCTTCCTCGAAAAGCTCAATAACATCTACAGCATGGAAATCCGCTTGCTGGAGGAGCCCCTGGACCCAAGCCTGCTCTGGGAGGCCAAGCGGCTCGGATTCTCCGACGAGATGATCGGTAATCTGGCCGACGAGTTGCCCCAGCGTGTCCGCGACCTGCGCCATTCCTGGGGCATCCGCCCCGTCTACAAGATGGTCGATACCTGCGCCGCCGAGTTCGCCGCTTACACCCCCTACTACTACAGCACCTACGAAATGGAGAACGAGGCCGAGCCCTTCACCGAGGAAGCCGCCGTCGTCATCGGCTCCGGCCCCATCCGCATCGGCCAGGGCATCGAGTTCGACTACTGCTCCGTCCATTCCGCCTGGGCATTGCAGGAAAGCGGCCGCAAGAGCGTCATGATCAACAGCAACCCCGAGACCGTCAGCACCGACTTCGACACCTCCGACCGTCTCTACTTCGAAGCCCTCGACGAAGAGAGCGTCGCTGATATCATCGAGAATGAGACCGGCCGACACGCTCCCGCCGCCGTCGTGCAATTCGGCGGCCAGACCGCCATCAACCTCGCCGGTCCCCTCTACAACCTGGGCATCCGCATCGCCGGCAGCGACGTCCAATCCATCGACGAGACCGAGAACCGCGAAAAATTCGACGCCCTCCTCGAACGCCTCGGAATTTTGCGCCCCCCAGGCGCCGCCGTGCATCGCATGGAAGACGCCCTCGAAGTCGCCGACCGCCTCGGCTACCCGGTCCTGGCCCGCCCGTCCTACGTCCTCGGCGGCCGCGCCATGGAAATCGTCTCCGACCGTGAGAGCCTGAAGCGTTACATAACCACCGTCACCCAACCCTCCCCCAGCCAGCCTGTCCTCATCGACAAGTACCTCGAAGGCAAAGAGGTCGAGGTCGATGCCATCTGCGACGGCGAAGACACGCTCATTCCCGGGATCATGGAACACATCGAGCGCGCCGGAGTCCATTCCGGCGACAGTTTCGCCGTCTACCCGCCTATCGGCCTTTCCTCAGAATCCGCCGAGAAACTCGTCGAGATCACTCAGACCATCTGCCGCGCCGTCAACGCCCGCGGCCTGGTCAACCTCCAGTACGTCGTCTGGGAAGACGATGTTTACGTCATCGAGGTCAACCCCCGCGCCAGCCGCACTGTGCCCTTCATGAGCAAAATCACCGGCGTGCCCATGGTCCGCCTAGCCACCCGCATCATGCTCGGCCAGACCCTCCGCGAACTCGGCTATGAGCCCGGCCTCTGGCCCGAGAGCCCTCTAGTCGCCGTCAAGGCCCCCGTTTTTTCCATGGCCAAGCTCTCCGGCGTCGATACCTTCCTCGGTCCGGAAATGAAATCCACCGGCGAGGTCATGGGCATCGACACCGAATTCGCCCCCGCCCTGCACAAGGCCATGCTCTCCGCCGGACTCGGCATCCCCGACACCGGCGCCATCCTCATGTCCATCGCCGATCGCCACAAGGCCGAATGCCTGCCCATCGCACAGGCTTTCGCCGACCGCGGCCACTCCCTCCTCACCACCTCCGGCACCGCCCGCTACCTGCGTGGATTCGGCCTCGAAGTCGAAGAAGTCAGCCGCCTCCGCGAAGGCGACAACACCATGATTGACAACATCCGCCAGGGCCGTACCGTCCTGGTGATCAACACCCTCACCGGCGACCGCGAAACCCTACAGGACGGCTTTCACATGCGCCGCGCCGCCGCCGAGAGCCAGGTGCCGTGCCTGACCTCCATCGATACCGCCCGCGCCCTGGCCGACGCCATCAGCGCCGGCGGTTCCACCTACAACGTCCTCCCCCTCGCCGCTTATCGCGACCGCGATCCCTCCGGGACACTCGTCTGATGCCAACCCCAGTGCTAGCCCAGATCCGCGAGCTTGCGAGCGGCTTCAGCGACTTCAGCGCGCTCCGCTGATGCCTGTCCCCGTCCTCACCGAAGTCGTCGCCAACGCCCGACTCTCTGAAATCCTTTTCTGGATCACCCTGCGATCCGAACCGATCGCCACCTCCTCCCACCCGGGCCAGTTCGTCCACATGATCAACGGCGACGCCGACGATCCCCTGCTGCGCCGGCCCTACAGCCTCTCCGCCATCGACGCCGGCGCCGCCACCTTCTCGATCCTTTACCACGTCGCCGGCCGAGGCTCCGGCTGGCTGTCCCGCCGCCGTCCCGGCGATCGCGTCGACACCCTGGGGCCGCTGGGGACCCGTTTCAGAATTGAACCCGGCAACCGCCACCTCCTGATGATCGGCGGCGGCATCGGCATGGGCCCGCTCGTCGCCCTCGCCACCGCCACCAACCCCGACGATGCCGACTGCGTCCTGATAAACGGCGCCCGCGCCGCCGCCGGTCTGCTGCCAGGTGAATTCCTCCCCGCCGCCGCCGAACTCCAGATCGCCACCGATGACGGTTCCGCCGGCGCTCACGGCACCGCCGTCGACCTGCTGCCGGAGTGGTACGACTGGGCCGATCAGATATTCGCGTGCGGTCCCGGCGCCATGTTGCAGGCCCTCGACACCGCCCTCCGTCTCCAGACCGGTCGCAAGTCCGTCCAATTCGCGCTCGAGGCCCGCATGGCCTGCGGACTCGGCGTGTGCCACAGTTGCGTCGTCACCACCCGTAAGGGTCCTAAGCGCGTCTGCACCGAAGGACCGGTTTTTGACCGGCAAGACCTGACCTGGCGATGGGAAACCGGCATCTAGACCATCTGGCACCGAGGAGTCGCCTTTGAAACGACCTTCCGGCGAACTCCGCGGCATCCTCATGATGTCTATCGGCGTCTTCGGCTTCGCCACCTCTTCCCTGCTCGTCCGCCTCGCCTTTCCCGTCTCCGCCCTCGAAGTCACCTTCTGGCGTCTCTTCTTCGGCGCCATCTTCGTCACCACCCTGGCCGCCTTCCGCGGCGAATTGCGCGGCTGGTTTCGAGACATCTTCTCTTACTGGGCTTACGGCCTCGCCATGAGCCTGCATTTCCTCTTCTTCGTCGGCGCCCTCTGGTTCACGTCCATCGCCCACGCCCTCTCCATCGTCTATTTCTCACCCGCCATCATCGCCGTCGCCTCCACCCGCATTTTCGGCGAGCGGCTCACCCGCATCCAGGTCGCCGGCATCGCCCTCTCAATCGCCGGGATCGCCGTGATGTCCGGATTCGAACCGGAGATGACCGGCCAGAAGCTGCTCGGCGATCTCTTCGCGCTGCTCTCCGGCGCCATGTTCGCCATCTATTCCGTCCTGGGCCGCATCCGCCGTCGCCGCACCTCGGTCTTTGCCTATACGTCCCGAATGTACGCCTGGGCCGCCCTGTGGGCCGTGCCGCTGCTGATCGTCAGCTTCGAACCGTCCAACTACACCGCCGGCCGCATCGCCGCCCTGGTGCTCGCCGGCTTCGTGCCCATCGGCATCGGCCACACCCTTTACAACGCCACCCTGAGGCACCTCTCCGCCACTAAAACCAACCTGATCGCCACCCAGGAGGTCACCGGCGGCATCCTGCTGGGCGCACTTTTCCTGGCCGAGGTACCCGGCCCCGTGACCATAGTCGGCGTCCTCATGAATCTCGCCGGAATCGTTATTGTCCTCACCCGCGGTGCTTCCCGCCGGTCGGACTAACTTCCGGCGCTACCGCCCGGGCGGACCGCTTGCCCGACTTCTACCCGACAGAAAGAAAGCAGGCTGCGCGTGCCGGTGGCTGCCGCCCGGCACACATCAGCCTAGCCTGTCCTCAACTCGAAGGAAAAAGCAGCCTGTGGCTGGCCTGTGGCAACTAGGCTTGATCCTGCCGCTGCCGCCGGATGAACGCCGGCACTTCGCTGTTTTCCGGATCGGTCTCCACCGGCTGGGTGACCTCGCGAATCTCCGGCTCGGCCGCGGCGGGCGCTTCTTGCGTCGCCGTCACTGTCGGCGCGCCCACCGGCTCCCGCGCCACTCGTTCTATCACCCCGCCTCGACCCGCCGCTGCCCGCGGCGCTGCCGGCACGTCGGCATTTGCCGTTCGCCGCGACCACGGATCGCGCGAAGGTATCCCGCCTTCGCCAAATCCGGTGGCGATCAGCGTCACCGACAGCGTCTGCAGCGGATTCGGGTCCACCACCGCTCCGAAAACTATCCGGGCGTCCGGGCTGGCCAGTCGCTTGAGTTCGTTTACCACCGTCTGAATTTCGTGAATACCCAGGTCCTGGCCTCCGGCCACATTCACCAGGATTCCCGAAGCGCCTTCCAGCGGGATGTCGATCAGCGGACTGGACGCCGCCAGTCGTAGCGCCGCCTCCGCCCGGTCTTCTCCGCCGGCCACTCCCACTCCCATGATCGCCGTGCCCGAGTTCTCCATGATGCTCCGCACGTCCGCGAAATCAACATTCACGAACCCGACCGACGTAATCAGATCGGTAATCCCACGCACCCCGTTCAGCAGCATCGTGTCCGCAGCCTTGAACGCATCCGCCATCGACGTGTTCTTCTGCACCACGTGCACCAGCCGGTTGTTCTGAATCACCACCAGCGCATCCACCTGCTCCCGCAGCTCCTCCAGCCCACCCTCCGCCGACCGGCCTCGCATCGATCCCTCAAACATGAACGGCATCGTCACCACCCCCACCGTCAGCGCGCCCGAATCCTTCGCGATCCGCGCCACGATCGGCGCTCCCCCCGTTCCCGTGCCCCCACCCATCCCCGCCGTTACAAACACCATGTCAGCGTCGCTCAACGCCGACTCGATCTCAGCCGAACTTTCAAACGCCGCTCGCTCACCAACCGCCGGATTCCCCCCCGCCCCCAAGCTCCGGGTCGTCTTCGTCCCGATCGCGATCTTATGGCCCGCCAGGCAATTCGCCAGATCCTGGGCATCGCTGTTCACCGCGATGAACTCCACTCCGGCCACGCCGGCCTCCACCATTCGGTTGATGGCGTTATTTCCCGCCCCACCGATGCCCACAACGCGGATTTGCGTCTCCCTATTTCCGCGCGGGGCCACCCGCGGATTCACCACGCTTGAGACCACGTCGTGAGGCCTCTGACGGTCCTGCAGGCGACGCGGATCGAACGGCGCTCCATCTCGTTTAGGCACGGGCCACGACCTCCTCCACCAGATCCTCGTAGATCCTGATGGCTTTTTGAGTTCCTTTGTACGCGTATATGGACACGCCTGCGCTCGACGCCTCAAGAATCTTGCTGTTCGTCGGCACTTCCGTCTCGAACACGCTGTCACCCCAGGTCGATCGCAAGAATTCGTTCACCGTCGTCTCTTCACGCAGGCGCCGGTCGTACTTACTCAGCACGATCCCCAATATCCGCAATTTCGGATTCATATACAGGACCTCGTTGATGCTCTCTTTGAGCATGTCCAGACCCTGCATCGAGAAGAATCGCGCCTCCGTCGGCACCACCACCCAGTCC